>DATHXE010000643.1:0-4194 GCA_035459845.1 Tepidisphaeraceae bacterium
GCCCCGGATTCGCCGTGGCGCGACGGGGGCCCGCGACCGCTCGTTGCCCCCAGGACCAACCGACCCACCCATGCTCTTCGAACCCCTCTTCGCCCACGCCCAGCGGACGCCCGACGAAGTCGCCGTGATCGACGAGCGCGGGCAGTACACGTACCAGTACCTCGCCAACGCGGCGGCGGGGCTGGGACTGTATTTGTCGTTTCAGACGCAGAAGAGCGCGGTCGGGCTGCTGCTCCCGCCATCCGGGGGGTTCGTCGCCAGCTTTTATGGCACGCTGCTGGCGGGGAAGACGGTCGTCCCGATCAACTACCTGCTCGGCGACCGCGAGGTCGCCCACGTGCTCAAGGACTCGGGCATCGACACGGTCATCACGATCCCGCAGCTCGCCCCGCGCCTGGCCGGGTCGGACATGAAGGTGATCGACCTCACGCAGCTCCCGCAAACGCCCCCGATGGCGATCACGCCCCGGTTTCCGAGCCCGGCGCCCGACGACATGGCCGTTTTACTCTACACGAGCGGGACGAGCGGGCTGCCCAAGGGGGTCGTGCTAACGTACCGGAATTTGCAGTCGGACGTCGACGCGGCGATCGAGCACGCCGCCCTCCGCCACGAGCATAAGTTCCTGGGCGTAATCCCGCTGTTCCACGCGTTCGGCCTGACCGGGTGCATGCTCGGGCCGATCCAACTCGGGGCGAAGGTCGTGTACGTCGCGCGGTTCTCGCCGGTGGCGATGCTCAACGCGATCAAGGAGCACAAGCTGTCGATCGTGTTCGGCGTGCCGGCGATGATGGGCGCGCTGTTGAATTTGAAGAACGCCGCCCCCGACGACTTCGCGCACACCTACGCGATGATCACCGGCGGCGACGCGCTGCCGGCGAAACTCCGCGAAGGGTTTAAGGCGCGCTTTAACGTGCCGCTGCTCGAGGGCTACGGGCTGACCGAGACGTCGCCGGTCGTGGCGCTCAACGTCCCGCAGGCGAGCCGGCCCGGGTCGGTCGGGAAGCTCGTCCCGGGCGCCCAGGCGAAGATCGTGGACGACGACGGCAAGGACGTCGCCACGGGCGGCGAAGGCGAGGTCTGGCTCAAGGGGCCGATGATCATGTCGGGCTACTACAACCTGCCGGACGAGACGGCCAAGGTGCTGACGGCCGACGGGTACTTCAAGTCCGGCGATTTGGGCAAGCTCGACGCGGACGGTTACCTCTACATCACCGGCCGGAAGAAAGACTTGATCATCAGCGGCGGCGAGAAGGCCGTCCCGCGGGAGATCGAGGAATGCCTCGCCCGTCACCCGGCCGTCGCCGAGGCGGCCGTCGTCGGGAAGAAGGACCACAGCCGCGGGGAGGTCGTCGCCGCGTTCGTGACGCTCAAGCCCGGCGCGACCGCGACGCCCGACGAGATCCGCGCGTTCGCCCGCGACGAGAACCTCGCGACGTTCAAGGTCCCGCGCGAGGTGATCATCATTGAGGAGCTGCCGCGCAGCCCGACGGGGAAGGTGCTCAAGCGAGTGCTGTCGGACCGGATCAACGCGAAGCCCGAGGCGTGATGATGCCCGTGCCGGGATTTGATCCGGGGCGTCGCCGTCAGGCTCCGCCCCCGGCGTGAGATCACGTATATTTTCTGCGAGGTTCACTGCCCCCAGCGGTATAACGCCCGCATGGAGCGCACCCCCTTCCTCCCGCGCCTCGCCGCGTTCCTGATCGACCTGGGGATCTTCGCCGCGGCCGTGCACCTGTTCACGCTGGTCGACGTCCTGCTCAACGTCTGGACCAACGTGAACAATTTCGGCGTGGTCAGCCTGCTCGGCGGGAGCGTGCTGCTGATCGGCTACGGAGCCTTGGAAGTATTGATGGCGGGGACGCCGGGCAAGCGCGCGTGTGGCCTGATCATCGGCGGCGCGCGGACGGCCGACCCGCCCGTCGGAAGGACCTGGTCATGCGCTGGGCCACGAAGCACTCGGCGGTCTTCTTCTGCGCCCCGACGCTCGCCCTGTGGACGCTCCTGAGCCCGCACAACGTTCACTTCCCCATCCCCGACTTCGTCGCGCTGGGCGTGCGCGTCTTCGCGGTCGTCGACACCGTCCTGACGTCCGTCCTCTTGTTGATGGTGATCGGCGGGTGCTTCCTGGCGCTGCGACCGGGCCGGCAGACGCTTCACGACGCGATCGCGGGGACGGCGGTCTTCTCTCGGGCGCAGGTCCTGGCGCCGACGGCGTTCGAACCGGTCATGTCAAAAGCGGACGAGCGCGCCTAGCGCCGCTCGACGACCGGCATCTCCCACATTGCACCGTGCGCCGCCTGGAGCCGCGCCTTCATGTCGGGCGGGAGACCCGGGACCTTGTAATAGGTCCGCGACAGTCGCTCGACCTCCGCCGGGTGCAGGATGACCGTGCCGCGCACCTGTGACGGCGGAACGCCCAGCCAAGCCTCGTACATCCCGGCGGCACCTCCGGGCAGGTCGAACACGGTGCGGTAGCGGAGTCGGCCGGGCGGGGCGGCGTACAGGAACGCCTGCGCGTCGCCGATCAGCCAGACCGTGTCATCCGACTTGCCGACGTCCCACAACGGCTCGGGGAGGAGGGGCCGGTCGAGGCCGATCACCTCGCGCCACTTTTCTGTGCCGTAGGAGGCGAGGCGCGCGTGGAGCATCGCGGGTGCGCCGGTGGAATCCACGCGCCCGCTGACGCCGTCGAACTCGGCGCCCGGCAGCGGGCACCACGAGACGAGCGCGACGGAAATTGCGGCACTCGAAGCGACAATGGGCCAATGCCGCCATCGGACGTACGCGACCGCGAGTGCGGCGACGGGAATGCAGAGTACGTAGAACCGTGCGAGCAGGTGCGTGAACCCGATCCACACCATCAATGCGCAGATTAGAAACAAGAGGATGGTCGCCGCCTCCGATCGCGGCGCCGCGCCCGGTTCCTCTTGTAGCCGCCCCGCTTGCGGGGCGCGTCTAGCGGCACTGCCCGCCTCGGGGACTTCGCGCGGGCGCCTCGTCAGTAGCCCCACCACTCCCGCGCCCACGACCACCGGCCAAAACACGTACGCGTACTGCCACCCTCCGACGATTTCCCGCCCGGCCCGCATGACCCGCGCGCCGATCGGCCGGTCCGCTTCCGTGGGCGAGTGGGCGATGCGAAACCGCTCGACCTGCACGTTGTCGAAGTGCCCTCGGCCGAGTTGGTTCATGGCAAGCGGAAAGACCGGGTTGCCGGTCCACGCCCAGTTGCGGATCAGCCAGGGGGACGCGACGAGGACGGCGAGGAAGCCGAAGACCGTGAGGGAGCGCGCCCACTCGATACCAAGGGACCGACGGCTGCCGCCGGCGGCTATCACGGAGGTGAGCGCGGCGATGCCGACCGCAATCAGGAGCCCGATCACGACCATCGGCACGGCCGTGTATTTCACGCCGCACGCCAACCCCGCCAGGACGCCCGCGACGGCCATCGCGCGGGTCCGCCCCTCCTCCGACCGCACCGCCCGTAGGGCCCATGCGACCGCCAGCGCCGCGTAGAACGCCAGCGCCCCTTCGGTGAACGCGACGGTGCCAAGCATGACCATCCACGGGAGCGACACGGTCATGGCTGCGCCGGCCGACGCGACCGCGCGCCCCGCGCCCGCCTCGCGCACGCCGCCGTACACCGCCAGCCCGGCCAGCAGCACCCACGCGACGGAGAAGTACTGGCAGTGGTACATCGCCGCCCACGCCCCGCCGCGGGCGTGCATCGCCATCAGCGAGTGCATCTCCACGCCGTAGGGGAAATACGAGAAGACGTTGTGGCGGAGCGGCGTCATCCGCCCGGCCTCGTACCACTCGCGCGGGGCCTGGAGGTGGTATTCGAGGGCGTCGTACGGGTGCGGGTCTTCGGGCCGCCAGAGCGTGCCGGGGACGATCGCCGCGCCGAAGAGCATCATGCCGATGGCGGGCGCGGCGGCGAGGAGCACCCAGTGTCCGCCCGCGGGTTTGGCGAGGACGTCGGCGGCGCGGACGTCGCGCGCGATCCGCGCCCAACGGGTGAGCCGCCGAACACTTAGCGCGGGGCCGGTCAGGAGCAGCCC
Source organism: Tepidisphaeraceae bacterium (assembly GCA_035459845.1). GTDB lineage: Bacteria > Planctomycetota > Phycisphaerae > Tepidisphaerales > Tepidisphaeraceae > DASPKW01. Next base: position 4,062 of record DATHXE010000643.1, read on the forward strand.
GATGGCGGTCCACCGATTCAGCCCGCCCGCGAGCGACAGGCCGAGCGCCGCCACCCCGAGCGCGCCCATTCCGACGCCCACCGCCGTCGCGACCGCCAGGGCCCGCGATCGGCAAGAGATCCATCGGCCGACG
>DATHXE010000644.1:0-4852 GCA_035459845.1 Tepidisphaeraceae bacterium
TGCGGGTCTCCGGTCAATTATCGGCGCGCGCCGACGTGTGGTTTACCCGCGTTCGGCGAGCCCGCTTCAGCGGGCGGGGTCGCGCAGCGACGTCTGGTAATCACGCAAAGGATTCACCGCAGAGACGCAGAGGCCGCGGAGAAGGCGCAGAGAACGGCTCAATACGCGATCAGTTTTCGGAGCCACTTTTCGGTCATCGGCACATTCGCAAGATGCCGCGCGATCGCGAGCCCCGTTCCGCCCTTTCCATACAGGTTCTTGCGCGAATACCGGAGCGGGCTGCCGCCGTTCCAGATCTTCCTGAGTGCCGCGCGGATGGCGGATTGCCTGAACGGCACGGTCGTCACATTTTCACCCCGGAGACGGCCTTTCTGGCGGTCCCCGACGTCGATCACGGGAGTCCCGAAGCTGGCGGCCTCGATGATGCCGGAGGAGGAGTTGCCGACGAGGACGGCGGCGTCGCGGAGGAGGCCGAGGAAGGCGGGGCGCCCCCAGTTGGGCACGGTACGGACGGACGAGCGTGCGTCGTGCTCCGCCTCATCGATCGCGCGGATGATGCCGGCGCCCCCCGGGTCGTTGTTCGGGTAGATGCAGACGACCTCTTCGAAGCCGGTCGCGACACAGGTGCGGAGCAATTGTCGCGCGCGAGCGTATTCGGCGGCGTCGTCGGCCCGAGTCGGGTGTAAGAGGAATAGGGCATACCGGCGGCGACACAGCACCAAAGTGGTCGGCCAGAGAACGTCGAATGGGAGCGCTTCGCGCGTGATCCCATCAATCCCCGGCGACCCGACGAGTTTGATGCGCCACGCGTCCTCGCCCAGGCGCGCGATTCGATCAGCCGAGTCCTGCGTCGCGGGGAAATGCAGATGCGCCAGCTTGGTAATCGCGTGGCGGAGGGCGTCGTCGACCTGGCCGAGCGCTCGGTCGCCGCCGTGGACGTGGGCGACGAGGCGGCCTGAGAGGTGGGCGGCAGAGGCGGCGGCGAAGGCTTCGACCCGGTCGCCGACGACCAGCACGATGTCGGAGTTCAGTTTGGCGTACGTGTCCGCGAGCTTGGCCGAGGCGAGCGCCGTCTGGCGGGCGAGTTCGGTTTGGTCCGCGCCGGCGGGCTTCCAAGGAATGGTGGCGGCAACGTCGAAGCCCGCGGCGCGGATCGAATCGATCGATCGGCCGTGCGCGCGGTCGAGGTGCATGCCGGTGGCGACGACCTGGAGGCGCAGGCGCGGGTGGGCCTGGATCGCGCGGAGGACGGGGACCATCAGGCCGAACTCGGCGCGGGTGCCGGTGACGAAGGTGATGGTGCGGGGGTGGGTCAATTGTTCGTTGTCGATTGTCAATCGACCGTCACGCCGGATCCGGAGCCTCGGGCGACGGGCCGGATCGAGCGGGCATCGGCTCTCCGAATCCGCCCGTCATCCTGAGGGTACTCCCGAAGGATCTTGCCTCGAACGTCGAGGACGGTTCGCCAACGTCCAACGGGCCGGGGACTGCGAGGCCAGATCCTTCGGTGTACCTCAGGATGACAGATCTACGCTCGCGCGGGATTCAATCACTCACGCCGCAAGCATCTCCCAGTTCAGGAGAGTCCCGGCGCGGAGTGCCATCGCGACCGACCTCCCGGTCACCTTCTGGACGTCGGCGGCGGGAATTCCCGTGCCCGGCCGCTGTGGCGTGAGGTCGGCTTCGCGAATCAGTTCGCCCGGCGCCAAGTCGCGCGTGAGGACGAGGCTCTGACGCGACACTTTACGGACGTCCTGTTCGATGGGCAGTACCCGCTTGCCCCCCTGCCCGCGGAGCACGTCGGCCCGACGGGCGGCGCGAACGTAGTCGGCGAACTGGGCCGGGTCGGCGGACGCGCTGTGGTCGGGGCCGGACGCCGCGCGGTCGTAGGTCAGGTGCTTTTCGACCACGGTCGCGCCCGCGGCGACGGCGAACGCGCCGGCGAGGCCGTCCGTCGTGTGGTCGGAGTAGCCGACGGGGCAATTGAACCGGGCGGCGAGTTCGGCGATCCAGCAGAGGTTCGCCTGGTCATCCGGCGTGGGGTAGCTGCTGACGCAGTGCAGGAGCGTGAACTCGGCGCCCCAGTCGCGAAGCCAGCCGACGGTCGTCGCGACCTCGGCCATCGTCGCGGCGCCGGTCGATAGGAGCAGCGGCTTGCCTAGCCTGGCGGCGGCCTGAAGGAGCGGGCGGTTCACAAGGTCGGGCGAGGCAATCTTAATCGCGGGCAAATCTAACTCGGCAATCTGCGCCAGTTCGCTCGGCGAGAACGGCGTGGCGATCGGGTCGAGCCCGCAGGCGCGAATGGCCATCACGAGCGTCGTCACGTCCGCGGGCGACAACTCGTACCGGCGGAGCATGTCGGCGGGCGTGGCGTCGGCGACGCGGTCGGCCTGGTAGCCGGCAAACGCGCTGCTCGCGTGCATCAACGTGTGGGCGCGGAAGAGCTGGAGCTTAACGGCGTTCGCGCCGGCGGCGCGGGCGTGGGCGACCAACTCCAGGGCTCGGGCAAGGATCCCGTCGTGATTCACACCGATCTCGGCGATGACATATGTGCTCATAAGGATCAACCACGAAGGCACGAAGGCGCGAAGAAGACAAAGTTCAATCGGACTGCTTCTGCCGCGAGCGACCGATCACATCCGCATCCTCGCGTTCCCGCGTCATCAAGTTCTTTGTGCATCCCATTCCGCATTCTTCGTGCCTTCGCGCCTTCGTGGTTCACTTTAATTACGCGACTTGCGCCATCGCCCGGTCGACCAGGATCGCCTCGGCCCAGTACAGGTCGCGCACGTGGTCGATCTCGATCGTCTCGCCCATTTCCGTTTCGATCGCCCGGCGGTCGACGCCGAAGAACGCGTGCGGATCGTCGGGCGTCTGATCGCCGCGGAGCATCGAGGCGCGACTGACGGCGACGACGGCCCCGTCGTGCAGGAACGTGGGCGTCAGGTCCTGTCGGCGGTGGATCGACCCGGCCGCCAGCGGGATCACGCGGTCGCCGTCGAGGCGCGACATCCACTGCGGGTGCCACTTGCCGACGGGGCAGAGCGAGCGGACCGAATCGCAGCGGGTCTCGGCGAGGTGGCGGACGGCGCGGTCGATCGCGCCGGCCGGGCGGATGGGGACGTTGCCGTACAGCGTGACCAGTGCGTCGGCGCGGAAGCCGGGCCAGCGCGCCTCGGTCTGGCGGAGGGCGTGGAGCATGGTCGCCTGGACCGACGCGTCGGCGGTCGCGAGGTCGGCCGGGCGGTCGATCGTGTCGAACCCCTCGGCGGCGGCGAGCCGGCGGATCATCGGGCAGTCCGTCGTGACGACCGTCTTGGCCAGCGACCGCGCCGCCCGGGCGTGGTCGAACGTGTACGAGATCACGGGCCGCCCGGCGAGCGGCCGCATGTGCTTGCCGGTGAGGCCCTGGCTGCCGGCGCGGGCGAGGATGATGGCGAGGGTGTTCATGTGATTTCCGATTGCCGATTGCCGATTGGGAACTGCGCCCGGTCACGCCACGCGTGTTACGGGCGATGCCACTCCTTGCACGAGGCACACAGCGGATGCGCGTCGAACGATCCCGTTTGATGGGCGTCGCGCAGCGGTTGGAGGCGCGACCGCCACGCGACCTGAATCGGTTCGTTCGCGACGGTCGCCATCGCGTGCGCACCGAGCACATCCTGCTCACACGGCGGCACCGCTCCGTCGCTCAGGATCGTCATCCGCGTCTGGATCCGCTGGCACGGCCGGCGGCGCGGGGGCGACATGTCGGCGCACGCGTGGTCCGGAATCTGCCCCGCGAAATCGCTCGGGCCGACGATCGCGGCGGCACCGACCGTCCGCAGGAAGTGGTCGTACCACGGCTCCATCTCGTCGAGATTCTCCCGGCACTTGGTGAACGTCGGCACGACGATCGGCGTCGGCCCGGTGCGGAGTTGCAGGAGCCGGGAAAGGGTGCGCACCGCCTGCTCGATCTGCCCGACGCCCATGACGCGCTCGTACGTGCCGGCCGTCGCCGCCGGCAGGTGAACGGTGACGACGTCGAACCGGCCGCGCGCCAGCGCCGCGAGTGCTTCATCGGACACGCCCACCAGGTCTGTCTCGACGTGGATTGCAGTAATCGCACTGGCGGAGAGCAGGTCGGCGATCGCAGGGAATTCCGGGTGCAGGAGCGGGTCCCCCGCCCCAGCGAGGGTCAGGCGCAGATCGTCGGCGGCGGCAAACTGGTCGACCAACTCGCGGACGTGCGCGAGGGACAGGTCCCCCCTGCCCAGACGCAGGTGCGTGCCGGGCGCGAAGGTCGGGCGGGTCGCGCGCGTGCTCGTCAGCTCGAGCGTCACATCGCGCGGCATCAGGTGCTCGCCCGGCGCCGCGTCCAGCACGGCGATCAGGCCGCGCGCATCCGTCGAGATCAGCGAGCCGTTCATGTGCTCCGTCGCGGCGGTCAGCCGGCGGATCTGCCGGTCGGAATCGATCGTGAGCCGGTGGAGCGTCCGGGCGATCGGGTGGGGGACGGCCAGGCACGAGTCGGTCGTGATCGGGTCGCGGCCCGGCGCGTCTGGCGAGTACGCGAAGAGTCGGCCGGGGTGAGTGCCGGCCGCCGCGAGGCGCTCGAGCAGTGGTCGGCGGAGGACGATCCCGCCCACGCCAGGCGCGGACTGGGAGAAGACGTACTCGACCTCGGGATGCGCGTCGGCGTGCGCGACCAGCGCGTCGACGAGCGCCGGATCGACCAGCCCGGCGGACGGGTCAATCAGGACGACCAGCCGCGCGTCGCCGGTGACATCGAGGGCGGCGGGCCCATGGAATCCGCGGTCGAAGTGCGTCGCGTCCAGCAGCCCGCCCCGCCAACCATCGGTCCAGCGCAGGG
>DATHXE010000645.1:0-2128 GCA_035459845.1 Tepidisphaeraceae bacterium
GTGGGTTGCGTGGGTCGGTCGCACGCGCTCTCTATATCGGGCGCTCAGTAGCGACTGTAACGACGGGCGCACGATCCGGGACCGCGCCGCGACCTAATTCTGCGGGCGCGCGCCGTGAACGTCCGTCGCCGGCGGCGGGACGGCGTACCCGTGCGGCTGCACGTCCACGTTCGTCGGGGCGATCGGGGGTGCGGGCGTCGGGATCCGAATCCGGTGCAACTTCTCGGCCATGCGCACCAGCTCGGCCAGCGACTCGGCGCACATCTTTTCCATCACCCGCCCGCGGTGCACCTTCACCGTCTTCTCCGTGCACCCCAGCTGCGCGCCGACCTGCTTGTTCAGCAGCCCCTCGGCGACCGCCTCGAACACCTCGCGCTCGCGGTGCGTCAGCGTCTCGTACCGGCGGGTGACCTCGCGCGACACGCCCTCCTCGGCCAGCAGCCGCGCGTCCTCGACGAACGCCCGGCGGACCGCCGCCAGAAGCTGCTGGTCGTCGAACGGCTTGGGCAGAAAGTCGATCGCGCCGGCCTTCATGGCCCGTACGCTCGTCGGGATGTCGCCGAAGCCCGTAATGAAGATCGTCGGAATGCGGATGCCCGCCGCGATCAGCGAGCACAGGAACGCCAGCCCGTTGCGCCCCGGAAGGTTCAGGTCCAGGAGCAGGCAGCAGATCCCCGGCGGTCGGCCGGCGGCGGCGAGCTCGTCCGAGTTGGCGAACACGCGCACCCGCAGCCCGTCGGCGGTCAGCAGCCGGCGGATCGCCGTGCAGATGGCCGGGTCGTCGTCGACGATCATCACCAGCGGCGCGAGGCCGGCCGGCGGCGCCGGGTCGGAGGACGTTGTTCGAGAGAGCGAGCCGTGCGATTTGGGCGCCATGGAAGATCCGTTCATGTCAGCCTCGTCCGTAAGCATCCGTCCGTCCACCCAAGAATACTTTGGAACGCCCCCGGATAGACAATGTTTCCGTGAAGATCAGAATAAAACTCGCAAAACCACCGAAATCCCCTATGGCGAGGGGAACATGTGGTCGCACCGCAACGGCTAACGAGCCCGTTTCGCGCCACCCCGGGTAAATCGTCGCTCGCCGGTCGTTAGAGTGTCCCACGCGTTCCGGTTCGAAGTGACGAGCGCGACCTTTCGGATACCGGGGGTCCGATTTCACCCGCGCCGTGCGGAAAGACGCGCTACGCCGTCGGGTCCGCGTCCAAGCACCGGGCCAGGAAGTCCAGCCCCTGCGTGTCGGTGAGCGTGTCGACGCGCACGTCCGGGCGGTCCACGGCGCAGTCGAGCGCCGACAGCAGCACGCGGGCGCAGCTGGGTGGCAGGTGGCTCGCCAGATCGTCCGCGTCCGTCCACGCCTGCAGGAACAGCAGCAGGCCGGGGTCGCTGACGTCGGCGTAGAGGTGGCAGCTGATGCACCCGGGGGTCGCGCGGATCGGGCCGACGATCCGCGAGAGCGAACCGATGACCTTGGTCCGCTCGGCGGCGGCGATGCGCATGCGGGCTCGGAGGAGGACCATGAGCGAAGGGGGTTCGCGGGTCGCGGCAGGTTTCGAGCACGACAGAAGGCCGCGCCCGGTGCGGGAGATTAGGCAAGGCGAGCGCCAATCCGCGGGACGACCCCCGATTGCCCCTTAAGGTTTCGTGGTCCATGGAGTTGTAGCGCGAAGGGGAATCGGGCAGGGGGTGGGCGCGGGATTCGGCGCGGCGAAATGGCGACGCGCCCGGGCGTGCGCCGTCGCCGGCGCGTCGCTTTCGCGACGGCCCCCCTCGCCCCCGTCACGCCGTCGGGCGCGGCGCCGGCCGCTCGATGCCCAGCCGCCGCATGCACGAGTAGAGCGTGGTCGGCTTGAGGCCCAGGATCTCCGCCGCACCGCCCTTACCGCGGATGCGGTCGTGCGTCGACCGAAGGACCGACCGAATGTGCGCGTTCTCCACGTCGCGCAGCCGGCGCGAGGCGGCGGTGATGCACGCCGGGTCGTCGCCGGAGTCGGACTCGGGCACGTCGATGCGCAGCTCGGGGCCCGTGCCAAGGATCATCGCGCGCTCGACGGCGTTGCGGAGCTCGCGGATGTTGCCGGGCCAGCGGTAGGTCCGCAGCGACTCGATGTCCCCCTCGCGGACGCGC
>DATHXE010000646.1:0-6795 GCA_035459845.1 Tepidisphaeraceae bacterium
TCGCGATCGACCGGAAAAACCCCGTCGCCCGGTCCAGCGTCTGCCGCGCCTTGGCCGGCAGTTCCGCATCCACCGCGGGGGCGAATCGAGGGACAGCTAAGGCGAATGAAGTCGCGGCGGCGGCGCGAAGCAGCGATCGGCGGGTGGGGTGGGGCATGGGCGGCGTTCCCGGGAAGAGGTGACCTGCATCATACCCGCGAAGGAGTAGTGGGTTGGAATTGCGGCGCACCCCCTCGCCCGGCCGCGCCAGTAAGCGCCGTTCGCGGAAGTGGGAATTCGCGGCGGGGAGAGGGCGGGGGTGAGGGGCGAACGTTCAGCGGTGTTCGGGCGCGCGAAGTGGCGCTCCTCCACGCGTTATTGTACTTAACCACCGTTGCCCGGCTCTTATTTTACTTTCGGCCTCCAAACTATAACAAGACCTCAGAACCCCACCCCCCGCACCGCCGCCAGAATCGTCTTCCCGCTCTCCCGCAACCCCAGCCGCTCGTTCTCGTTCAGCGGCACCGGAAGCGCCGGCCCCGCCCCCGCCCGGCTCACGATCCGCGGCAGCGACATGCACACCTCGGCCCCGTCGTCCGTCTGCCCCGCCGTCAGCGCCGACACCGCCAGGATCCGGTTCGCGTCGTTCAACAGCGCCTCCAGGATCTGCGCCGTGGACAGCCCGATCGCGTAGTTCGTCGCCCCCTTGCCCGCGATGATCTGCTGGGCCGCCGACTTCACGTTCTCGAAGATCTCCACCCGGTCCCGCACCGTCATCCGCCCGTGCCCGGGGACGGCCCACTCGTGCAGCGGGACGTTCCCGACCGACGCGCTCGACCAGAGCGGGACCTCCGAGTCCCCGTGCTCGCCGGCGATGTACGCGTGCACGTTCTGCACCGCCACGCGCAGCCGCTGGGCGATCAAAAACCGGAACCGCGACGAGTCCAGCACCGTCCCCGACCCGATCACCCGCGCCGCCGGCAGGCCGCTCACCTTGAGCGTCACGTACGTGATCACGTCCACCGGATTCGTCACCAGCAGGAAGATCGCGTCCGGACACACGGCCTGGAGCTTGGGGATCAAGTCCTTGCAGATCGCCGTGTTGGCGGCGGCCAGGTCCATCCGCGACTGCCCGGGGTGCTGCTTGGCCCCCGCCGTCACGACCACGACCGACGCGCCTGCGCACACGGCCAGGTCGTCCGAGCCCTCGAGCGTCGCCGGCGGTACGAACTGCAGGCCGTGGTTCAGGTCCTGCGCCTCGGCCTCGACCTTCGACCGGTTCAGGTCGAACAGCGCGACGTGCCGGGCGACCCCGCGGATCAGGCAGGCGTACGCGATCGCCGCCCCGACCGACCCTGCCCCGATAATCGCGACCTTGTCAGGAGCATGTGACATGTGAGGCAGCATACCTCCACGACGCGTGTCGGCGCAAGACTTGTAGGGATACAATTGCACCTCGTCAGAGGTGCCCCGTGATGATCATGCACCCCTCCACCAGTTTGTTCGTCCTCCTCGCCTTCACCGGCTGCGCCCGCTACGAGTTCGACGTCCTCGAACCACCCGACCTCGCCCGGCACATCGGCCCCGACAAGTGGGAGACCGCCAACTGGGGCCCGGTCGACTACAACCTGCGGACGGTCGAGAATCGCCTGGTCATCGACGTGCACAACGTGACCGACCGCGAGATGCGCCTGCTGGGCGACCGGTCGTACGTGGTCGGCCCGGACGGTCAGAGCCACCCGCTGGGCGGGCGGATCATCGGCCCCAAGAGCTTCGTCCGGCTCATCCTTCCGCCGATGATGCGGGTCGTGTACCCCTCGGGCCCGCGGGTCGGCTTCGGGATCGGGTTCGGCGGCGGGGGCTGGCATCACCACCACGGCGGCGGCTACTTCGTCGGCGGGGGCGCGTACGACCCGTTCTGGGACCAGCCGCAGTACGCGGTCGTGTTCGACGGGCCGGAAGGCGGCTATTGGGAATGGCCGGGCGAGGGCGAGGCGCGGCTGACGCTGGTGATCCAACAAGCCGGGGCAGGGGGTGAGGCGGGCGCGCAGCTAACCCACCAGTTCACCGTCCGACGCAAGCGCCTCTGACGTGGCACGCGCACCGGATGAGCTCGCTAAGCGGCGGTCATTTCCTGACAAATCCGTCTAAGAAAATCGGACCGGAAGCGGCCAAAATGGTCGTAAGTCGTCCGATAGAACGGGCTTGCGCAGGAGTAGAACAATCGTCACAATTGATTTTCTCCTGTTTACCGGCCCACCCCGCCGATCTTAGCATGTCGACGCCCTCAGCCGTGTGGCTGATCAAGGGCGGAGTGGATTGAGGCGCAACTACCTTCGAAGGAGGATTCATGTTGCGAAAGATGATCGTTCTGGCGGCCCTCGGGCTGTTCATCCTGCCGGCCATGCCGGCGAAGGCGCAGTTCCAGGCTGGCGACTGGGAACTGACGCTCGGTGGCACCGGCTCGAACGGGCCGGACTTCGACGGGACCAGCTTCGGGTTCCAGGGAAGCATCGGCTACTTCATGTCGAAGGAGCTCGAGATCTCCCTCCGGCAGTCGGTCTCGTACACCGACATCACCGGCGGCAGCGACGGTAGCGCCTGGGGCGCGTCGACCCGCATCGCGGTGGACTACCACTTCGACATGGGCCGCCTCCAGCCGTACATCGGCGCGAGCCTCGGCTACGCCTACGGCGACGGGACGACCGAGTCGTGCTTCGCCGGGCCCGAGGCCGGCATCAAGTACTTCGTCAACTCGACGACCTTCATCCAGTTCAGCGTCGAGTACCAGTTCTTCTTCGACAGCGGGAGCGACGCCTCCGAGGCGTTCTCCGACGGCCAGTTCCTGTACGGCCTGAACATCGGCTTCCGCTGGCGCTAATGCGCTCCCGGACGGTCTGATGCGAAAAACCACCGACGCCGGCCCGCCAGGGTCGGCGTCGTTCGTTTGTTATCCCGCCTTCGCGTCCTTGGCGTCCTGGCGTTCAACACCCTTCCCGTCGATCGCCCGGACGACCACGAACATCCCCACCGTCACGACCGCCAGCACCGCCGCGAGCACCACGCTTCGGGTCAGGTGCTGCTTGCCGAAATAGCTGAAGACCGTGTACCCCGCGACGTAGACGAGGATGAACCCGAACACGAGCTTGAGTTCCTCCTTGGGGAGTTTGTTGGCCAGCCACGCGCCGAAGAACGAGCCGACCAGGATCCCGGCGGCCATGTACGCGGCGAACCGCCAGTCGACGTTGTCGTTCTTGTAGTAATTGATGACCGCGGGCAGCGTGACCGGCGGGATCATCGCCGCCAGTGACGTCCCGTGGGCCATCGGCTGCGACAGCCCGAACACCAGCACCATGATCGGGATCATGACGGCCCCCCCGCCCAGGCCCATGAGCCCGGAGAACACGCCGACGAACACGCCGAACGAGATGAGGAACGCGGGGTGGTTGAGGGAGTGGGCGGATTCCATGCCCCTCATTTAACGGCGAACCGCCCGAAGTAAAAAGGGAGCCCGGCGACTTGTCGCGGGACGGAGTCCGTCGCCGCTCACGCCAGGCGCCACCGCAGCACCGCGTGCTTCCCGCGGATCACCGCCACGAGCCAGACGAGGCACAGCACGACCAGTGCACCGAACACGGCGGCCGCCCCGGTGACGCCGAGCGCCTTCGCGATCCCCTCGGTCAGCTTGGCGATCCCGCCCGCCTTGCCGACCCGGCCGGACGACTGGAACGAGTTCTTTGCCATGTCGGACGCCGTGGAAATGACGATCCCGCCGATCAGCGCGACGAACGCGCCCAGGATCAGCGGGGCGATCATGTCGAGCACCGCGCTGTTCGTGCGCGTCTGACGGGTCGGCCGCATCTGCCCGACGACGGCGGCGACGAACGCGCGCTGGGCGGCCTCGTCGTACGTGTCGATCCACATCTTCGACACGTCGGTCGCGCGGACGCCGTTCTTCACGACCAGCACGACCATCCGTTTGGCGTTCTCGTGCAGCCGCGCCTCGTGAAGCTCGGCGCAGGCGAACGTCTCGGCCCCGGCGCGGCGGACCGCGTCGGCGGACGGGGCGGCGCCCAAATCGACGCCGGCCTTCGCGAGGAACGCGAACCCGTCGACGACGCCGTAGGTCTCGCCACGCTTGTTTCGGAATGTGATCGCATTCATCGAATGACTCCCCGAAGACCTGCTACGTCAGAACTTGTGCTTGCGGAGCCACGCCACGCATTTGTCGGTCCAGAAGTCCTTCAGGCCGAACCCGTGCGGGCCCTTGTCGACGCGGACGTACTCGACGTCGACGCCGGCCTTCTTGAGGGCCTCGGCGTACGAGTCGGAGTTGGACACCGGGACGGCCTTGTCGTCGATGCCGTGAACCAAAAACGCGGGCGGGGTCTTGTCGTTGACGTGCTTTTCGTTCGAAAGCAGCTCGATCAGGGCGGGGTCGTTGGCCTTATCCTTACCGAGGAGGTTGTTGCGCGAGCCGGCGTGACCGGTCGGGCCCATGGTGATCACGGGGTAGATGAGGACGGAGAGGTCGGGGCGGGAGGAGGCGCGGTCGATCGGGTCGGGGGCGGAGGCGTCGCCGGCGTCGTAGTGGGTGGAGACGGTGCTGGCGAGGTGGCCGCCGGCCGAGAAGCCGAGGATGCCGATGCGGGCGGGGTCGAGGTTCCAGTCCTTGGCGTACGTGCGGACGAAGCGGACGGCGCGAGACGCATCCCCCATCTCGATCGGGTGGTGATAGCCTTTGGAGCCCAGGCGGTAGCGGAGGACGAAGGCGGTGACGCCGTTTTTGGCGAGCCACTCGCCGACGACCGGGCCCTCGTGGTTGGCGAGCCCGCCGTACCCGCCGCCCGGGCAGACGACGATGGACGCGCCGGTGGGTTTTTCGGGCAGGAAGACCTGGACGGCGGGGAAGTGGTTCTCGGCCTTGTCCTTGGGGTCGGCGGGGTTCACGTCGCGCTGGCCTGGGGCTTTGCCGACCCAGAGCGGGTAGGTCTGCTTGTCGGCGAGCTTGGGGGCGTCGGCGGCGATGGCCATGTATGGCGTCAGGAGCAGCAGGGCGGCGAGCAGGGGGGGTCGGCGCATCGGTCGGGGTCCTCCGGTATGGGTGTCCCTATATACCTCACAGTTGCAAGGTGTTGCAGCGGCCGCGGCGGCGAGCGCGTTGTGGAGGCGGGTCAAACGTGTTGTGATGTCTATGACATTTGACCCCCGGGGGTTCACCGATAAGATCGCCGGGCTCTATCGGTCGGTGCGTTGACAGAAGAACAGCGGTTTGTCGAGCGCGCTCCGGTCGCCGATCCGGGCCCGGGAAGGAACGAGAGCCGAATCATTTCCAGTCGCTAAGCCGCAAGCGGCAGGGCACCGAGCGCCCGCGCGGTCAGGACGTTTTTCGAAGTGAGCCAGGACGAGATCCCCGACAACCTCCGGACGCTCATCAACGAGCAACTCGACTCGGTCGTGCAGGTCGAGGTGCTGCTGTTGCTGCACGCCCAGCCCGCGCGCGAGTTTAGCGCGGCGGCGGTCGCGCGCGAGCTGCGGATCGAGGCGGCGGGGGCAGAGGCGCAGCTGCAGCACCTGCGCGCCGGGGGGATGCTCGAGTCAACGCCGGCGGGCGGTTACCGGTACGCGGCGCGGGCGCCGGCGCTGGCCGCGGCGGTGGGCGAGCTGGCGCGGGCGTACGCGGACCGGCGGGTGACGGTGATCAGCCTGATCTACTCGAAGCCGCGCACGGACCAGGTGCGCACGTTCGCCGACGCGTTCCGGCTGAGAAAGGACAAGGGGAATGGCTGAAACGGTCTACGTCCTTTGTTCGCTGACGAGCCTGGCGTGCGCGGTCATGCTGCTGCGCGGGTACGCGCGGTCCAAGGCCCGGCTGCTGCTCTGGAGCGGGCTGTGCTTCGTCTGCCTGATGGCGAACAACGTGCTGCTGTTCCTCGACAAGGTGGTCTACCCCGAGCAGGACCTGTTCCTGGGGGGCTACTTCGTGCTCTGGCGGAGCGGGACGGCGGTGCTGGGCATCGGGCTGCTGGTGTACGGGCTGGTTTGGGATTCGGAGTGACAGTTGTTGGTTGTTGGTTGTCAGTTGTCAGTTGTCAGTTGTTGGTGGGGTATTCGCCATGAATCTTCCGCACTGGGTCGAGAATTTGAACGTGTTCGCGCTGGGCGTGGTGGCCATGGGGTGTTTCGTGGCGGGGCTGTTCTTTTTGCGGTTCTGGCGGCGGACGGGGGACCGGCTGTTCCTGATCTTCGGGGTCGCGTTCTGGGTGCTGGGGGCGAACTGGCTGGCGCTGGCGTTCATCGACGCCGACGAGGTGCGGACGTGGCTGTACGCGGTGCGGCTGGTGGCGTTCGTGCTGATCCTGTGGGGGATCGTCGATAAGAACCGGGCGGCGCGGGCGGCGCCGCGGGATTAAAGAACAGCCACAGAGAACACAGAGACACAGAGGCAAGAGGGGGGGAAGCCCATACCGCGGTGCCATCCGGATCAGCTTTCGCTTTGATCCGCGGCCCTCTTCCACCCTCTGTGACTCTGTGAACTCTGTGGCGATTCGATCGAGTCACCGCACCGTCCCGTCGGGCGGGATGTGCCAACGGAGTTCGGTGTACGCGTTGACGGCGGTGGACGCCATGATCTGCTCGATCTGTTCGCGGACGGCCCCGATCTGCGCGGTCAGGCGGTCGCGCTCGCGTTCGACGGTGGTGATCGAGACGGCACTGTTGCTCAACTCGCCCATGTCCATTTTGAGGCTGTCGACGCGCTTGGCGAGCGACTCGGTCAAGGTCTGGGCGGCCTCGTACCGGGTGCGGGACCTTTCG
>DATHXE010000647.1:0-3340 GCA_035459845.1 Tepidisphaeraceae bacterium
CCGAGGCGACGTACACGACGTGGCCCGCGATCCGCGACCTGCTCAGATCTGAGACCATCCGGTTCTCAATCAAATTGAGCCTGATCTCCTGCTCGATCACGACGATCCTGTGCCTGTGGGTGGCCACGCCGCTCGCGTACCTGCTTTCGCGCTGGGACGACGCGGCCTGGGCCCGGTGGGTCGACGACCGCGTCCGCCTGCCCGTCGTCGCGCCGCTCCTCAAGCGCGCGAAGGTGATCGTCGACGCGATCATCGACATCCCCATCGTGCTCCCGCCGCTGGTCGTCGGGCTGTGCCTCCTGATCCTCTTCAGCGGCCGGCCGTTCACCTGGGTGCAGTCGCACTGGCAGATCACGTACGCGGTTCCCGCCGTGATCATCGCGCAGTTCACCGTCTCCTGCGCATTCGCCGTCCGCGCACTACGGGTCACGTTCGACCAGATCAACCCGCGCACCGAACAGGTCGCGATGACGCTCGGGTGCTCGCGGAACCAGGCGTTCTGGCGCGTGACCCTGCCCGAAGCGCGGCGCGGCCTGCTCGCGGCCGCCACGCTCGCCTGGGCCAGGGCGCTGGGCGAGTTCGGCCCGATCCTCGTCTTCGCCGGCGCCACGCGCATGCGCACCGAGGTGCTGTCCACGAGCGTGTTCCTCTACCTGAGCACCGGGGAACTGACCCAGGCCGTCGCGGTGTCCCTTCTGATGGTGCTGGCGGCCGTGATCGTGATGATCCTGATGCGGACGCTGGGCGAGGACGCCCTGGGCACCCACCGATATCGCTGAGCGGAACGCCATGGTCGACATCCGATCCTTACTCGTCGCCGCGGGGCCGTCCACCATCGGGCCGGTCAACTTGCGCATGGAGAAGGGGAGCCACGTCGCGCTGATGGGCCGCACCGGGGCCGGCAAGACGAGCGTGCTCGAAGCCATTGCCGGGCTGCGCCGGGTCGTGGGCGGCAGCGTGGTGCTCGACGGCCGCGACGTCACGCGCCTCCGCCCCGCCGACCGCGGCGTCGGCTACGTCCCCCAGGACCTCGCCCTCTTCTCGACCAAGACCGTCCGACAGCACCTCAGTTTCGGACCGGAACTGCGCGGCTGGGACTCGTGGACGATCGCCACGCGCGTGTCCGAACTGGCCGACCTCTTGCGCATCGCCCCGCTCCTCGACCGCCGCCCGGCCGGTCTCAGCGGCGGGGAGGCCCAGCGCACCGCCCTCGGCCGAGCCCTCGCCGCCGCCCCCGACATCCTGCTCCTCGACGAGCCGCTCAGCGCCCTCGACGACGACACGCGCGGCGAGATGTACGACCTTCTGCGCGACGTCCGCCGACGCACCGGCGTCACCACGCTGCACGTCACGCACAGCACGGACGAAGCCCGCCGGCTGGCGGACGAAATCGTCCGGTTCGAAGATCTGGCCCGCCCGGGCGTGGCATGAACGAAGTCGCCCCCAACGGTGTTCCGATGAACCTGTCACGCGGTGATCATGAGCCCGCTTCCCTCCCCGCCCTCCCGCTGCTGGGGGCGGACGAGCATGCCGCGTACGAGTGGCAAATGTGGATCGACGGCCTCGGTGAACCCGGCCAGCGCAAGCTCAAAGCTGCCAGCGTCCTGATCTCCCGCTGCGGGGGCGTGGGCGGGGCGGCGGCGACGTACCTGGCCGCCGCCGGGGTGGGCCGACTCGTCATCGCCCACGCCGGCGACCTCCGCCCGTCCGACCTCAACCGGCAGACACTGATGACCCACGACTGGATCGGCCGCCCGCGGGTGGAACTGATCCGCAAGCGCCTCCTCGACCTGAACCCGCGCCTCTCCGTCGAGACCTGGGCCGAGAACGCGTCCGAAGCGAACGCCGACCGCCTGGTGTCGTCCGTGGACTGGGTGGTGGATGCCGCCCCGATGTTCCAGGAGCGCCACGCGCTCAACGCCGCGGCCGTGCGGCACCGCAAGCCGATGGCCGAGTGCGCGATGTTCGAGACCGAGTTGCAGGTGACGACGATCCTCCCCGGCCAGACCGCCTGCCTCGCCTGCCGCTACCCAGGCGTCCCGCCCGAATGGACGCGCCGGTTTCCGGTGCTGGGCGCAGTAGCCGGCATTGCGGGCACGCTCGCCGCCATGGAGGTCATCAAAGGGATCACCGGCATGGGCGAGATGCTGACCGATCGGCTCCTGGTGGCCGACCTTCTCTCCATGAAGTTCCAGACGCTCCGCCTGCATCGCGACCCGACGTGCCGTGTGTGCGGTCAGGCTACGACGGGCAAGTAGGCGAAAAAGCGGTTGCCGCGCATCCGTGGCTGCAATGCCCGACGGCCCGACGACCGGTTGTCGGCGGTGCGCCTGGCGATCACCTGGTGGAACCACTGCTGGGCGAGCACCGGCTGTCGGATGCGGAGAAGGTTGGTAAGGTGGGACACCTTCGGGCTGCCGGGGTGCGGCCGCTCAGGCCGCGCGGGCCCGGCCGGGCGGGGCGGCGTCCGGCGCGGGCCCGGTCGCCCCGCTCCCCTCCTGCGGGAGCTCGGCCTCTGCCGCCAGCCGGGCGTCCACACCATCGGGGAAGTTCTGGTAGGCCAGCAGCCCGTACAGTTCCCGCGCCGCCTCGTCGTACGCCTGCGCCGCGGCGATCTCGTCGTCGAACCGCCCCAGCCGCCGGGCGACCCCGTCCTTCATGATGTTCGCCGCCCACGTCTTCTCGCCACTCTTCCAGCACACGCCCTTGAACCGCGACGTCGGCACGTCCCCTCGGCCGGTGCGGCGCATCTTCCGCCCGCCGTGGAAGTGCTCGGACCCGTCCTTCAGCAGCAGGTTCGCCCGGCGGAAGTCCAGCCGGTCGCCGTTCAGGTGCTTCGTGCGCGTCCCCTCCGCGATATTCACCGCCAGCAGCCGCAGCCGCAGCGCCTCCTGCCCGCCGTCGGGCCGGCGCGTCGCCACCCACCCCGTGACCGGCGCCTCCGGGTCGAAGCTGACCGCCCAGTACCACCGCCCGCCCGCGACGACCGGCAGGTCCGCCACGTCGATCAGCGCATCCCGGGCCACCCCGTCGGGCGAGAACACCGGCACGCGCACGACCGCCGGGTCGGCGTCGTCGGCGCGCGGCCCGCCGCGGGCTTCGAACCCGGCCACCATCGCCTCCAGCCGCTCCACCGCGTACGCCCGACGCGTGTTCACGCCCGCGCCCGCGTTCGCCGGCGGCCGCGCCCACCGCCCGAAGTCGATCCACCCGAGCGTCTGCCACCGCACGAACGCCCGCTCCGACGCGCCCAGCATCGCCGCCGCCTCGGCCCGCCCGACGTACCCTGCCGGCAGCCGCCACCCGCCCGCGCCGTCCGGTTCCATGAGGAAGTCGTGGT
>DATHXE010000648.1:0-7647 GCA_035459845.1 Tepidisphaeraceae bacterium
TTGCTCGACGGCTCGCGCACGGTCGCGCAGGCGTGGGACCTGGCTGGCGGGATCATGGCGGACGATGCGCCGACCCAGCCCGAGGTCGTGCAGATTTTGACCCAGTTGCACGCCGCGAATTTGCTCGAGGCGGACGTGACGGCGGACGCGGGCGTGCTGCTCCGGCGGCACAAAAAGATGATGAAGAAGCGGGCGCAGGGGCGCCTGATGAACGTCATGTTCCCCCGCATCCCGCTGTGGGACCTCGACAGCTTCCTGGTCCGCTGGCTGCCGGTCATGCGGCTGCTGCTGAGCAAGTTCGGCACGATCCTCTGGCTGGTCGTCGTCACCTGGGCGGCGGTGCTGCTCCTCCCGCACTGGAAAGAGCTCTGGGCACACGGCGCGGAAAAGGCGATCGCACCGGGCAACTGGCCGTGGCTGTGGGCGACGTTCTGCGGAATCAAATTCATCCACGAATTGGGCCACGCGTTCATGTGCCGGCGGTTCGGGGGCGAGGTGCACGAACTGGGCGTGATGTTCCTGGTGTTCGTGCCCGCGCCGTACGTCGACGCCAGTAGCGCCTGGAGTCTGCCGAGCAAGTGGCAGCGCGTGCTGGTCGGCGCGGGGGGCATGATCTTCGAGCTGTTCGTCGCGGCGCTGTGCGCGTTCGTCTGGCTCAACACCGCGCCCGACACGCTGGTCAACAGCCTGGCGTACAACACGATGCTGATCGCCAGCGTGAGCACGATCCTGTTCAACGCTAACCCGCTGCTCCGCTACGACGGCTACTACATGCTGAGCGATTGGCTGGAGATCCCGAACCTCAAGCAGAAGTCGGGCGAGTACATGTGGGGGCTGTTCAAGCGGCACCTGTTCCGCGTGAAGAACCCGATGCCGCTCCCGCCGATCGGCCAGCGGTTCTGGCTGCTCTTGTACGCGATCACGTCGGGCGCCTACCGCGTGTTCGTCGGGATCATGATCATCCTCGTCGTCAGCGCGCAGGTGCCGGTGCTGGGCATCCTGATGGCGATCGGCGGGGTGATCACCTGGCTGGTCGTGCCGGTCGTCAAGACGAGCAAGTACCTCCTGCTCGAGCCCGAACTGCACCGCAAGCGCGGGCGGGCGATCGCGTGGACGACGGCCATCGTCGGGGCGCTCGCGTTCGCGATCGGCGTCCTGCGGATGCCGGTGCGCGTCGAGGCCGAGGCGATCACCAAGGCCGAGCACGAGCAGACGGTGCGGGTCAAGCAGCCGGGGTTCGTGCAGCGCGTCCTGGTGCGGGACGGGCAGCGCGTCGAGGCCGGGCAGGCGATGGTCGAGTGCGCCGAGCCGATGCTGGCGGCGGACGTCGCGCGGCAGCGGGCGAAGATCGAAGAATCGGTGGCGAAGATCCAGGCCCTGACGGCGAGCCCGGGCGAGCAGGCGGTCGAGCGGGCGAACTACGAGGGGCTGGTCAAGGAGCTCGGGTACCTCGAAAAGCAGCGGCAGGACCTGACCGTGCGGGCGCCGTTCGCGGGGGTCGTGGTCGCCCCGCGGATCAATGAACTGGAAGGGCGGTTCCTGAAGAAGGGCGAGGACGTGGCGACGGTGATCGACGCCCGGCGGCTGCTGGTGAAGGCGGTCGTGTCGCAGTCGGACGCGGCGCTGCTGTTCATGGACGAGCGCGTCTGGACGCCGCTCCGCGGGCTGAACCCGGGGTGGGAGGCGAGCCCCGCCGAACTGGCGGAATACCTGACCAAGGCCGGGGCGAAGTTCGAAGAGACGCCGAGCGCGGCGGTGCGGCAGCCGGGCGAGATGGTGACGCGGATCGCGGCGCGCGGGGCGAGCGTGGTGTTCGACCGCCCGGGCGATGTGGAGTTCGGGTTCGAATACAACAAGCTCAAGTTCGTGACCGCGACGTTCGAGGGCTACGGCCCGGCGGGCAAGGCGGACGCGCGCGGCGCGTACGACGACATCGCCGCGGCGCACGAGAAGCAGTTCGGCCCGCCGACCGCAGCGACCCGGCCGGCCGCGACGCAGGCGTCGGCGACGTCCAAGCCCCTGGCGGCCGGGCGCTCGGCGCACTGGCTCGCCGAGGTGGGCGACGCGGCGCTCGACGTCGACCTGATCGAGCAGGGCGGGCGCGCGACGGTCACGTACCGCCTGCTGGGCCGCAAGGTCGAGCTCCGGCTGGCGACGGCCCGCGACAAGACGCTGGTCGGGCGGATCGTGACGCGCGTCCCGGCGGCGACCGCGATGCTCCCGCACGCGGCCCTGGGGTTCAGCGGCGGCGGCTCGGCGCAGACCGACCCGAAGGACGACAAGCAGCTGCGGACGACCCAGCCGCAGTTCACGGTCGTGATCGAGCTGGACAACCCGCTGGTCGAGGGCGAGGCCGACGGCCGGCCCGCCCGGTTCGAACACCTCCCGGGCCAGCGGGCGTACGTGCGGTTCACGATGGACAAGGACCGGTCGCTCCTGTGGCAGTGGGGCCGGAAGTTCTTCCAGTTGCTCCAAACGCAGAATGCCACAAACAAGTGGCTGTGACGGCCGCGGAAGTCCTGAGTGCTGAGTCCTGAGTCCTGAGAAGACAAAGGCGCTGGCAAAAGCTCGGGACTCGGCACCCAGGACTCAGGACTACTCGCAATGTCAGCATCAACCGCCAACGAGTTCTGGGCAGTGTTCGACGCTCGGCGAGTGAAGGCGCCGGAGCTGAAGGGGCTCGATTCCGTCGCCAACGGCGTCGTCGGGTGGTTCAAGAACCGCCGGCGGATGCTCGCGCGGCTCAAGCGGCAGGTGCAGCGGATCGAGGGGCTCGAAAAGGAAGTTCACGAGCTCGGGGCGACGCGGTTCGCGGAAGAGGTCGGGAAGGTGCGCGACCTGGCGCGCCTGAACCGGCTCGAAGGCGCGGCCGAGGACCGGGCGATGGCGCTGGTGCGCGAGGGGGCGCTGCGCGGCGTCGGGATGCGCCCGTACGGCGTCCAGCTCATGGGCGCGCTGGCGATGATCGGCGGGCACGTCGCCGAGATGGCCACCGGCGAAGGCAAGACGCTTACGGCGGCGCTCGCGGCGAGCGTGTGGGCGTGGCACGGCCGGCCGGTGCACGTGCTGACCGTCAACGACTACCTCGTGCAGCGCGACGCCCACGAGATGGGCCCGGTCTACAAGCAACTCGGGCTCAAGGTAGGCGACGTCGTCCACGAGACCACGCCCGAAGAGCGGATCGACCACTACCGGCGCGACGTCGTCTACGTGACGAGCAAGGAGCTCGTCGCCGACTACCTGCGCGACCAGATCGCGCTCGGGCAGATGGGCAACCTGCGGAACGCGGCGGCGACGAACGTGCGCATGCTGATGGCCGCGGGCCAGGGCGGGCGGCTGCTCGTGCCGGGGATGTTCCGGGCGATCGTCGACGAGGCCGACTCGCTGCTGATCGACGAGGCCGTGACGCCGCTGATCATCTCGAACTCGCCCAAGGGCGACCCGAACGAGAAATTCTACCGGGCCGCGTCGGCGCTCGCGGAAAACCTGGAGCTGGGCAAGGACTTCACGATCGACTGGACCGTGCGGAACGTCGAGCTGACGGCCCGCGGCCAGGACAAGCTGGACGCCCTGTGCGAGCAGACCGAGCACGCCGGGTTCTGGCAGGGGCGCCGGCGGCGCGAAGAGCTGGTCACGCTCGCGGTGACGGCCCGGTACTGCTACCAGAAGGACGAGCAGTACCTGCTGGTCGACGACCCCGACGAGGTCGCGCAGTTCGGCAGCTGCGACCCGCTCAAGCGCAAGGTCGCGATCATCGACGAGTTCACCGGGCGCGTGATGGCCGACCGGTCCTGGCGGCACGGCCTGCACCAGGCGATCGAGGTGAAGGAGGGCGTGAAGGTCACCGCCGACAAGGAGAATTTGGCGCGGCAGAGCTTCCAGCGGTTCTTCCGCCAGTACCCGCATTTGGCGGGCATGACTGGCACGGCGTGGGAGTCGGCGGCGGAGGTCTGGCAGATTTACCACCGCGCGATCATCCGCATCCCGACGAATCGCCCCCTCAAGCGGAAGCACCTCGGCATCAAGATGTTCGACACGCAGGACCAGAAGTACGCCGCGGTCGTGCGGCGGACGCAGGAACTGCACGAGCGCGGTGTGCCCGTGCTGATCGGCACGCGCAGCGTCGCGGCGAGCGAAGAGGTCAGCCGGCGGCTCATCGAGGCGGGCCTGATCGGACACCAGGTGCTCAACGCGTCGCACACCGCGCAGGAAGCCTTCATCGTCGCCCAGGCGGGCCAGAAGGGGCAGATCACGGTCGCGACGAACATGGCCGGCCGCGGGACCGACATCAAGCTCGCCAAGGGCATCGCGGACATCGGCGGGCTGCACGTGATCTCGACCGAGCCGCACGCGAGCGGGCGCGTCGACCGGCAGCTCTTCGGCCGCGCCGGCCGGCAGGGCGACCCCGGCGCCGCGCAGATGTTCTGCTGCAAGGAGGACGACCTGTTCATCCGCCACGCGAAGGTCCTGCGGCACGCGTGGCGCGCGATCGGGGCCAAGCGCCTGATCAAGCGGGCGCAGGCACACGCCGAGCGGCTGGCGCGGTTCAACCGGCGGCAGGTCCTGAAGCAGGACGACTGGATGGACGAGTCGATGCCGTTCTAGTCGGGTGCGTGAGACGCGACACGAAAATGGAGAGCCGCGCGCGGGCGGTGGTGTCTCGTCGTCGTGACGCGCTTATGGGTCGAACCGCGGTCGCCCGAGGCGCCCCCACCGGGCGTGTTTGGGAGGGCTAGCGCAGGACCGGAAACAGCGCCGAAAAGTCGTCCGTCCAGCGGACGTCGCGGCGGCCGGCGGTGGCCGGGCGGGAGCCCTCGCGGAGCTTGGGGTGGGCCAGCAGCGCCGGGTCCGTCGTCAGGATCACCCAGTCGGCCGGGTCGTTGCCGCCGGCGACGTCTACAGCCTTGTCGTCGGGGACGAAGATGACCGCGTGGAACCCTGCGTCGGCGGCAAGGCGGGCGACGACCGGCTCGAGGTCGAGGAACGCGTTGGACACGTGGACGGCCAGCACCCCGCCCGCCCGGAGGTGACGGGCGTACAGTACGACGGCCTCGCGCGTGAGCAGGTGCGTGGGGACGGCGTCGCCGTTGAACGCGTCCAGGACGAGCAGGTCGAACTGCTGCCCGCCTGGCTCGCGATCGAGGGTGAGCCGGGCGTCGCCGGCGACGTGCGTGACGGTAGCGGGCGTGTCAGCCAGGAACGTGAAGTAGGCCTCGGCGAGCCGTCGGACGGCGGGGTTGATCTCGTAGAAGCGGAACCGGTCGCCGGCCTGGCCGTACGCCGCGAGAGTGCCGACTCCGAGCCCCACGACGCCGACGTGGAGCGGGGTGGCGCGGTCGCCGCGCAGCGCGACAATCGCCCGCCCGACGCCGGTGTCCGGGCCGTAGTACGTCGTCGGCTGCCGGCGACGGGCGGGGTCGGTGAACTGGGCGCCGTGCGGAACGGTTCCGTGCCGCATGACCAGCAGTTCGGCCCCGCCGGCACGGGTCATCGGGTAGACGGCGAGCGTGCCGTAGAAATTGCGGGCGACGGCGACGTCCGCCCGGTGGGTTCGGAGCGCCGAGCGCGTCAGCAGGAATGCCAGGCCCACGACGGCCAGCGCCATCATCGCGTGGGCGGCGGTGCGCGGCCACCCGCGGCGGGCGGGGACGAACGGCGCGAGGTCGCGGAACTGCCACGCCGCCAGCGCGGCGCACGCGACCGCGGCGATGTGGAACTCGTAGTAGTCGGTGAACACGCGCGGGGCGATCAGCGCGACGAACAGTCCGCCCGCCGCACCGCCGGCGGCGATCATGAGGTAATACCGGGTGAGCAGCCCCGACGCCGGATCGGGGCGGAGGCGGTACAACTCGCCGTGGCACACGATGCACGCGGCCAGAAGGAACGCGCCGTACCCGACCACCTGCGAGCCGAGGGTGAGGTCGTAATACGCGAGGCCGACCATCCGGCAGGCGTAAACCGTCGTGACCAGCAGGCCGAGCGCGAACAGCGGGCGGACGTACCACCGGGGGCTATCGAAGCAGACGACGAACGTGAGCAGGTAGATGGCCAGCGGGAGCACCCAAAGGAACGGGATCGGCGCGACGTTCTGGGTGAGTTGGTTGGTGACGGCCAGGAGCAAGGCGGTCGCGCACGCGGGCAGGGCGAGCCAGCGGAAGACCGGCCGACGTTCGCGGGACCCCGCGGCGACTGCGGGCGTGGCCGGGCGGGCAGGCGGGGCGAATCGCGCCGCGCGGCGGAACTGCCAGGCGCAGGCGGCGCACAGCACCGCGAACACCGCCAGCCCGATCGACCACGCCCACGCCTGCTGGCGGCGCGTCAGGAACGGCTCGATGAGCGTGGGGTAGCAGAGCAGCGCCAGCAACGAGCCGACGTTCGACAGGGCGTACAGGCGGTACGGGGAGACGCCCGGGCGCGCGGCGGCGAACCACGCCTGGAGGAGCGGGCCGGTCGCCGCAAGCGCCGCGTACGGCACGCCCAGCGTGGTCGCCAGGAGCAGGAGGATTCGCACGGACGGGTCATCGTCGGGGCCCGGTTTCCAGTGCTCGGCCGGGATGATCGGCAGTGCCGCCAGCGCCGCGGCGAGGAGGACCGTGTGCACGACCGCCTGACCCGTCGGCCGCAGGCGCGTGGTGAGCAAATGGGCGTACGCGTACCCGGCGAGCAGGAGAAGTTGGAAGAAGAGCAGGCACGTGCTCCAGACCGCCGGGCTCCCGCCGAACCACGGGAGAATGTACTTGCCGATCAGCGGTTGGACGAGGAAGACGAGGAACGCCCCCGCGAAGACGGCGGCCGCGTAGACGAGGATGCCGGCCGCGCGGGGGGCTGACACGACCGGCTGGGGCGCGGCTTCGACAGAATCTGTCATCGATGTCATAGAACCCCACACGGATTGCGCGCGCCGGGCGGTGAATGCTACGAAGTCGACGGGGTCGCGCGAACTACGGATCTGCGCGCCACCCGCGAATCGCGCCAACTCCCCCTGAATGCGGGCGGGGGCAGCAGGACATCGTGGGCACCGATCGAAAGATGCGGTGATATTTTGACCGGGCAAGATTAAACGGGGCGGGGTATAATGCGGTGTCTGTCAGGGGTACCGCGCCGCGTGTGTATTGGGCGAAACCGTCCGGTAGATCGCGGCGAGGATTTCCCCGGCGGACGCCGAGTCGCCAGTGTGTGGCCGTATCTTCAGCCGCTGGTCCTAACGCGTCCGATTTGCTCGACCCGCGGCCGCCGATGATTCGTATCGGCGTGCGCTCTTCGCCGTCACTGAGCGGCGACCGGAGCGTGCCTGCCGTCAGGGTCGGGTTCTCCCCTTACGGAATTCCTGATTCGATCGGCGGGCCGGCGACGCCACGCACTGACGGCCCTCGCGGGCGCGGGTCTTCACCGGTGGCGTCTTTCGGCGAGGCCGCTTCGGCGGCCGAGTCGCGAAGCGAATCGGGCATCGAACACCGGAGCCGGGTGGGGCAGTAAGAATATAGAAGGGGCGCAGTTGGTGGTGAGAGTCAGACCGGGAAATCGCGCGTCGTAGCTTGCTTGGGAGATGACATCAATGCCGACGACAACGAAGCAGACCAATCCGCTGGTGGCGATCGTGGACCGGAAGCTGGACGTGGCCCACTTCCGCGAGCAGCACTGGGAGGG
>DATHXE010000649.1:0-3004 GCA_035459845.1 Tepidisphaeraceae bacterium
GACCGCCTTGACGAGCGGCGCCCACCGGTCGACGAACTCGCCCGCCTTCGCGGGTGCGTGCAGGCGCACCATC
This sequence comes from Tepidisphaeraceae bacterium, assembly GCA_035459845.1. Taxonomy (GTDB): domain Bacteria; phylum Planctomycetota; class Phycisphaerae; order Tepidisphaerales; family Tepidisphaeraceae; genus DASPKW01. Next base: position 74 of record DATHXE010000649.1, read on the forward strand.
GCCCGCGTGTGCTCGTTCTTCCGCCCGGTCAGCAGCTCGGCCGTCTCGAGCGGGACGTAGACCGACGAGACCTTGTCGGCGAAAAACCCCGGTTTGTTGCAGATCCCCACGACCTTGAACGGCCGCTTCTGGTCGCCCGGCGCCGGCAGGATGATCGTCCCACCCACGCCCACCTTTAGCAGTTCGGCACACCGCTGGTCGATGACGGCCACGTCCCCCGTGCGCGTGTCGAACCACTTCCCCCCGGCCAAAGCCATGCGGGCAATGTCGTCGTCGACCGGCCGGTCCACGCCCACCAACTCCGCTGCGACCGCCTGGATGTATTTGCCGTCTTTGTCGAGCAGGCCAATCTCGGCCTCGATCCGCCCGAACGCCGTCGCGACCAGCGGGTCCGCCCGCATCCGGTCGACCACCGACGACGGCATCCCCTTCCGCCAGTCCGTCCCGTGCGTCACCTGCACGTCGGTCGATCCGAACACGGACGACAGGTAATTGAACAGCACCCCCTCGGCCGACGTGTACCCCGACGTCACCGCCACCACGAGCGACACCGCCAGCGCGACCGATGCAACGGTCAGCCCCGTGCGAACCGGGCGGGTGCGGAGGTTGGAAGAGAGGAGCTTGAGGGTCGCCATGAGATTTCGGATCTCGGATTGCAGATTTCGGATTGGAATGATGCGGCCGGGCGGCGATTCAATCCGCAATCCGAGATCCGCAATCCGCAATCACCTGAGACACTCCTGATACTTCATCGCCAACCCCTGATGCCCGTCCGTCTCCGACGTCGCGAACCGGTGCACCAGCTTCCCGTCCTTAATAACGGCGACCTCCTGGGCGAACGCCGCGACGGTCGGCTCGTGCGTCACCATCACGATCGTCTTGTTGTGGATCTGCGACAGGTCTCGGAGCAGCTCGCAGACGTGCCGGGAGTTGGCCGAATCGAGATTGCCGGTCGGCTCGTCGGCCAGGAGGACGGCGGGGTCCGTCACCAGCGCCCTGCCGATCGCGACCCGCTGCTGTTCCCCGCCCGACATCGCGTCCGGCCGATGGGCCATGCGCGACCCGAGCCCCAAACTGTCGAGGATCTCGCGCACCCGCGGGCGGGCGGCCGAATCGCTCGCGCCGTCCAGCAGCAGCGGCAGCGCGACGTTCTCCTCGGCCGTCAGCGTCGGGATCAGATTGAACGACTGGAACACCAGCCCCACGTTCCGCCGGCGGAACAGCGTAAGCTGCTTGTCGTTCATGCCCGCCAGGTTCTGCCCGCGGATCAGCACGTTTCCCGAGTCCGGCGTGGTCAGGCCCGCCATCAGGTGCAGCAGCGTCGACTTGCCCGAGCCGGATGCGCCCATCACGGCGAGAAACGCGCCCGCCGCGACCTCGAGCGACACCCCCGCCAGCGCGGTCACGTGGCGCTCGCCCTGGCGGAACGTCTTGACGGCGGATTCGACGACGAGCGGGGACATGGGTGGCGGATCATATGCGACAACCCCCGGCGTGGGCAGTGGCGCCGCGCGGGAACCATTCCCGACGATCAAACCTCGCCCCCGGCGCTTGCCGCTTGCGGCTTAGCGATTGAATGCGACGATCCCGCGCCCCACCCCATCAATTTTCCCCGCGCCTTTCATTCCCGCCAGACGTATCCTTTCCCCGGAGGCCCGCGCACCCGCTATGCCAATTCGCCTGCTCCACAGGCTCGCCCCCGTCGCCCTCGCCGTCTGTTTAGCCACGGCCGTCGCCCCCCTTCTCCCCGCGGAGGCCGCCGCCCCACGGACCGTCAACGCGGCCCGCCCGCCCGGGGACATCAAGCTCGTCCAGCGCCTGGTCGCCGACCTCGGTGACGCCGACGCGGCCAAGCGCGACGACGCCCGCGTCGCCCTCATGGGCCTCCGAACCAAGGACCTCTCCGTCCTCCGCGACGCCGTCCGCCGTTCCCTGCCCCTCGCCCCCAGCCAGCGCTTCGTCCTCCAGGAGATCGTCACCCAGGTCGTCCTGGCCGACCAGACCTACCCGACCACGCCCGGCGGGTTCCTCGGCATCCGGCTCCCCTCCGAGATGGCCGCCGACGAACGCTCGCTCCTCGGGATCGAACGCGGCGTCAGCGTCATGACCCGCATCCCCGGCTTCTGCTCCTACCGCCTCCTCCGCGAGGGCGACGTCATCGTCGGCATTGTCGAGCTCCCCGGCGAGCCCATCGACTCCCCGCGCCAGCTCATCGCCGCCGTACTCAAGGCCAGCGCCGGCGACACCCTCACCTTCGAGGTCGTCCGCCGCGCCGAGCTGATCCGCGTCCCGATCACCCTCGACGCCAAACCCGACTTCGGCGGCGAGATCCCGAGCCTCAACCAGTTCGAAAACGACCGCGCCAAGCTCGCCGAAGACACCTGGGACCGCGACTTCGCCCCCCTGTTCAAGGACGCGGATACGGTGGGATAGCGTGCCGTTAACCGGGTTGTTCCGAGCCGTCCTTTCCCCATAATCCCTCCCCATGAGCATCAAGGTCGGCATCGTCGGCATCAGCGGCTACGGCGGGGGCGAGGCCCTCCGCCTCTGCGCGTCCCACCCTCAGTTCGAACTCACGTACGCCGCGGGCGAATCCTCCGCCGGCCAAAAGGTCGCCGACCGCTTCCCCGCCCTGCCCCCCAAACTCGCGCACCTGATCATCCAGAAGTGGGACCCGGCCGCCCTCCCCGCCGACCTCGACGTCCTCTTCGCCTCCCTCCCCACCGGCGAATCCAGGGAGGCCCTCGCCAAGGTTCCCGCTCGCATCAAAATCATCGACATCGGCGGCGACCACCGCTACGCCGATGGCTGGACCTACGGCCTCGCCGACGCCTGGCCCGACGACATCCGCGGCAAGACCCGTGTCGCCAACCCCGGCTGCTTCCCCGCTGCCACCCTCGCCGCCCTCGCCCCCCTGCTCGCGGGCAAGCT
>DATHXE010000650.1:0-4079 GCA_035459845.1 Tepidisphaeraceae bacterium
CGTGTTCATCGGCCCCATCGAACTCGTCGACCGCCCGCGCAAGGCCGTCCTAACCGAATGCCATCTCGACCTCGTTCTTTGGGACAAGGCGACGCCCGAATTCGACGGCACGCCGATCCCCGGCCGGTTCACGATCGTCGACGAGCACGGGTCGCGCGTCGACCTGGGCACGCCGTCGTCGGACCGGCTCGCGGTGCGGCCGGGCGTCGTCTACACCGCCGACGGGCGGGCCAAGGTGCACCTGCCGGCCGGGAAGTACACCGTTTACGCGGGGCGCGGGTTCGAGTGGGGAATCGACACCCATCGCACCGAGCTCAAGGCCGGCGAGGGCGAGATGCGCATCCTGCGCATCCGCCGGGAGGTCGACACGGCCGGGTACGTCGCGTCCGACCCGCACGTGCACACGTTCACCCATTCGAAGCACGGCGACGCAACGGCGCTCGAGCGCGCGATCACGCTGGCGGGCGAGGGGATCGAGTTGCCGATCGCGACGGACCACAACCTCAACATCAGCCTGGAGGACGTCGCCAAGGCGGCGAATGTCCGACGGCGCCTTACGCCGGTGGTGGGCTCGGAGGTGACCACGCCCAAGCTCGGGCACTTCAACGTGTTCGCGCTCGACCCGGCCGGGCCGCCGGTCGACGCGCGGCTGCCGACGTGGGACCGCCTCTTCGCCGCGATCCGCCAATCAGCGCCGACCGGCGTGGTGATCCTCAACCACGCGCGGGACGTCCACGGCGGCTTCCGGCCGTTCGACCCGGGCCGGCACATCTCGCTCACGGGCGAAGATCTCGACGGATGGACGCTCCCGATCGACGCGATGGAGGTCATCAACTCCGGCGCGACGACGTCCGACCCGCGGATCCTCGTCCGCGACTGGATGGGCCTGATCAACGCCGGCCGGCGCGTCGCGCCGATCGGGTCGAGCGACTCGCACGACGTGGCGAAGTACATCGTCGGTCAGGGGCGGACGTACGTGCGGTGCGAGGATCGTGACCCGGGCAAGATCGACGTCGCCGCGTCGGTCGGCGCGCTGAAGCGCGGGCAGGTGCTGGTGAGTTATGGGCTGCTGGCGGACCTGCGCATCGGGGGGAAATCGGTCGCCGGCGAGATCGTGAAGGCGGCCGGGGATCTCGACGTCGAGTTGGTCGTGTCCGGCCCCTCGTGGGCCCGTGCGAGCAAGGCAGAGGTGTACGTCAACGGCGAATTGTGGAAGACGATCGACATCGCCGCCGACCAGGCCGCTAAGCCGGGGATCAAGTTGCAGGCGACACTGAAGCTCCCGCGCCCGCCGCACGACGTGTTCGTCACGGCGCTGGCGATCGGGCCGGGGATCACGGAACCGTACTGGCCGGCCGCCAAACCGTACCAGCCGACGAATTCGCACTGGTCGCCGTACGCCCTGGGCATCACCGGCGCCGTTTACCTCGACGCGGACGACGACGGCCGCTTCGACAGCGCGGCGGACATCGCCGCCCGACTCGTGAAGCGGTCGGGCAACGATACTGCCCAAACGCTCGGGCGATTGGTCGACCAGCACGCGTCCGTCACGCATCAGGCGGTCGCTCGGCTGCTCAAGGGCGGCGCGGATTCCGTGGCCGTGCGAGCCGCCGCCCTCGTCACCTCAGGACCCGTCCGCCAGGCCATCACGACCTACCTCGACGCTCGCGCCGCGAGCCTTGTGGCCCGCGAGGCGGCTGCGAAATGATCGCGCGGTCACATGCGGTGCCGCGGATGACGGAAAGACACGGGTAAGGCCTCGCGGCCGTACCCATGCCACCATTCGGGGCCGGATTGTTCGATTGGCTGAAGCTTGACCCCCGCACCGTGACGTCGATCCGCGGTCGCTCATTCGCGGGCGCGGGAGTCGTGCCTACCGTCGCCGACGTCGCAGCAACGTCCCCACCGCGCCGATTCCCGCGAGCCCGAGCGTCGCGGGCTCCGGTACGACCGCGCCGGTGGCGCCGGGGATCGCGTCACCCACGGCATCTCCGATCAGGAACTCGTCGAGCAGCACGCGGTCCGCCGCGGGAGTCGGCGTGCCGGCCGCATCGAGCTGCACCGCGCGGATCGCGATCCCGGACAGCGACGTCGTCGCGGGGATCGTCCCGGAAAACATCCCGGTGGCCGTGAGCTCGTTGCTCGCGTTGAGGACCGGGTTCACCCAGGCCTGTGCCGTCGTCCAACTCGTGCCGTTGCCGGTCAGGCGCATCACGACCAGGTACGTCGCGCTCCCGACGCTGGTCACGTTCGGCCCGCTGGACGCGAGGTCGTTCCCGCTCCCCGACCCCGGGCGGATCGTGAAATCGTTGGTCTTGGTCCCGTCATTCAGGTTTATGAACAGCCCAGAGAGTGGGGACGGATTGCCGCTGCCGTTCAGCGCGATGAACAGGCCGTCGCCGGTGTCGACCTGTCCGGCCGCGAACTGAACGAGGTGCCGCGTCCACACTTCCGGGTTGGACGCGGGGGTGATCGGCGCGCCATACGTGCGGCTACCCGACGTCAGGCCGGTCGCGGTCGTGGCCGATGTGAACTCGAGCGCGTTCCCCGACGCCCCGCCGACGGTGCCGACGGTCGCGGCGCTCGTGTTGGTCACGTTGTACGTCAGCGATCCCGCCACGACCTGCGCCGAGTTGCCAGTGACACTACTGACCCACGTGCTCGCGCCCCACCCGGTCGCGGCCGAGCCCTGACCGTTGACGTTGCCCGGCGTCAGGCCGTCGAACGTCTCCGCGACCAGCACCGCCCCCGATGCCGAGCCCGTCGCGGCGAGCGACAAACAGATTCCGACCAACCGTGAACGATTCATTTTCTCTCCGCCATCCAATGGGCATCTCCCCTGCGGTGTCGAGCCACCGATCGCCAATGCGCAGACCGGGCCTCCGGCTCGACCGGGGAAACATACACTATCGCGCGACATTTGCCCATGGGAAAGTCCTCTTTTGAGGCCTCGGCGTGTACCGCCGAGGTCGGTTTGCTGTGACTGGGAAGTCGGTTATGACAAGATCCCTAATGACCATCCCGAACATTGCGATGACGCGCCGAACAATCCTCAAAGTCGCCGGTGTCGCCGCGGGGGCGATCGCTCTTCCCGGTGCCACCCGCGCCGCCGAGCCGACCTCCACCACCCCGCCCGCCGGCATCGGCGCCGGCAAGTCGATCCTCCTCTACTCCGGCTGGGCCACCCACAACATCGGCGACGTCGGGCACACGCCCGGCACGCTCCGCTACCTCGCCCAGCACCTGCCGGCCGCGAAGGTCGTGTGCTGGCTGCGGAAGACGAACGACGCGGTCGACGCGATGCTGCGCAAGCGGTTCTCGACCGTCGACCTCGTGCGCGGCGAACTCGCCAACGACGGGACGGCGAGCACGCCCGAGTTGCAGAAGGCGTTCGACGCGTGCGACATGCTCATCCAGAACTCGGGCATGCACTTCAACCGGTTCTGGAACCCGCCGATCAACCTGCTGCTGGCGAGCGCGGCCAAGAAGAAGCGGGTCGGCCTCTACGGACAATCGTTCGACGGATTCAGGCCGGCTGACGAGGAGCGGCTCGCCGGGCTGCTATCGGGCGCATCGTTCATTCACACGCGCGATACGGAATCGCTCGTCTACCTGCGGAGGCTCGGCGTCGCCTCCGGCGTGCTCGAGTTCGGGCCCGACGGCTGCTTCGGGATCGACGTGCGGGATGACGAGAAGGCCGAAGCATGGATGCAGGCCAACAGGCTGGAGTCGGGGAAGTTCGTGTGCGTGGTGGTGCGGTCGGACTCGCTCGAGCGGTTCAACGTCGAGAAGGACGACCCCGCCACGGCCGGGCGGATCAAGGAGCGGATCGACGACTGGCTTTCGCGCATGGTCGAGGTCGTCACGGGCATTGTGCGCAAGGGGATGAAGGTCGCGCTGGTGCCCGAGGTGGAGAAGGAGATCGCGACGGCGCGGGACCGCGTGCTGGCCAAACTGCCCGAGGACGTGCGCAAGCAGGTCGTCCACCGCGAGGCGTGGTGGAACTGCGACGAGGCGTGTTCGCTCTACGCGCGGGCCCACTCGCTGGTCGCGATGGAGCCGCACTCGTGCATCATGGC
>DATHXE010000651.1:0-8334 GCA_035459845.1 Tepidisphaeraceae bacterium
CGGGCGGGCTCGCCGCGGAAGGTCCAGGTCTCGAGGGAAGTATCGGAGAGGAGGGGCGGACCCTCCCACTTGCCGAGTTTGGGCGCGTTGGACTCGCAGCCCGCGATCAGCGTGAAGAGCAATAGGGAGAGGCAGACCCGCCCGCTAAAGCGGGCTCGCCGAAGGGATCCGGAGCGGGTTTGCCAAGACATCGTCACCATCATACCGTTCGTCCCATGGCACTGTTCAGGTTCGATATCATCAGTATTGGGACGCTCAGTCGCAACCGGATCTGGGGGGAGAGCGAGCCCGTCCGCACGCCGCACGCGACGACCACGCTCATTCGTTCGGGGAAGCGGACGGTGCTGGTCGACCCGGGCCTGCCCGCGCCGGCACTGGCGGCGCGGTTGTTCGAGCGGACCGGGTTGAAGCCGTCGCAGGTCGACACGGTTTTCCTCACCAACTTTCGGCCGTCCCACAGGGCGGGACTCGAATTGTTCCCCGACGCCCGCAAGCTGATACACGAGGTCGAGCAGCAATTCACGCGGCAGCACCTCGAACGGCTGATCGAGCAGGCGCCCGAAGAGGACATCGACCGTCGCCTGCTCGACCGCGAGCTGGAGTTGCTGGAGTCGTTCGGCCCGGCGGACGACCAGGTGGCGGAGCAGTTAGACCTGTTCCCGCTGCCCGGGTATACGCCGGGCACGTGCGGGCTGCTACTGAAGCTGCCGACGACGTCGATCCTGTTGGCGGGGGACGCGGTGCCGACGCAGGACCACTTCCTGGCCGGGCAGGTGCTGCCGGACGCGTACGACATCAAGCAGGCGCAGGAGGCGTTGCAGGAGGTGTACGACATCGCGGACCTGATCATCCCGGGGCACGACAATCTGTTCATGAACCCGCGGGCGGCGGGGATGTGAGGGAGGAGCGGAAAACGAAAAGACGAAAAGACGTAAGGGCGTTCACTGCCTTTACGTTTTTCGTCTTTTCGTTTTTCCCCACTCATTTGGTCGACGCCGAGTGCTGATCCACCGCCCGCAGGATCGCCTCCTGCAGGTTCTTCCCCGTCGCGGTGTCGGCCATGTTGTTCATGAGGATGGAGAAGGCGTACCACTGGCCGTCCTTCGCCTTGAGGTAGCCGGAGAGGGTGCGGACCTGGTTGATGAAGCCGGACTTGCCGAAGACGCGGCCGCGCATGTCGCTGAGCGTGCCGGCGAAGCGGGTCTCGAGGGTGCCGTCCTTGCCGGCGACGGACAGGCTCGTCAAGTAGGCCTCGCGGTCGGACGAATGGTAGGCGTGGGAAAGGACCTTGCAGAGCGCGCTGGCAGAGACGGTGTTGGCGCGGGACAGGCCCGAGCCGTCGGCGAAGGTGTACTCGGTCGCGGGGACGCCGACCTTCTCGAGGAACTTTCCCATGGCGGCGGTGCCGGTCCTCCACGAGCCGGGCTCGCCGGACTCGGCGCCCATGCGCTTGCAGAGGGACTCGGCGTAGAGGTTGATACTGTCCTTGTTGGCGCGGGCGAGGGCGGCGCTGAGGGGCGTTTCGAGGACGCCGAGGACGGCCCACCCGGCCTTCTCGTCGACGCCGCCCTTGAGGAGCTGCGCGCGGAGGGTGCGGTCACGGGCCGGGGCGGCGGACTTGAGGGCGACGCCGGACGCGACCATCGTCTCGGCGAGGTTGGTGGCGGCGAACATGCCGGGGTCGTGGATCGTGACCTGATACCCGACGTCGCTCCCGCGCCCGTGGCCGCTCAGGACGACCTGGTTGGTGGCATCGTGGCGCGCCAGGCCGATGACCTGTTCGCCGCCGGTCACGCAGGTGTTGCGGATGCTGGCGTACTTCGTGGCCGGCTCGAGGATGTAGCCGATCGGCTGGCCGGGCGAGGTGGAGCGGAGGTAGAAGCTGAGCAGGTTGGCGTTGAAGTTCAGGCCACCGACCTGGGCGCAGTAGTGCTTGTGGAACTGCTCGGCGGGCCAGCCGGGGTGGTAGAAGGCCTGGTCGAAGACGCTGTCGTCGAAGACGACGCGGTCGAAGTTGGTGAGGCCGCGCTTCTTGAGCTGGTCGGCCCACTGCTGGAACAGGGTATTGGGGCCCCAGCCGGACTTTCGGAGGAGGTCGGCGTCGCCGAGGGTGGGGTCGCCGTCGCCGACGAGCACCAGGTCGTTGTTGTGCTTGAGCAGGAGCGTGCGGAACTTGAAGTCGTGGCCGAACAGGTCGAGGGCGGCGGCGGTGGTGACGAGTTTGAGGTTGCTCGCCGGGATCAGCGGGATCTCGGAATTGTGGCGGACCAGAACGTGGTCGGCCTTGGCGTCGGCCCCGAGGCGGACGACGGCCATGCCGACCTCGGCGCGGGCGAGGGCCTTGTCGCGGAGGACGGCCTTGATGTCGGAATCGAGGTCGGCCCGGGCGAAGGCGGGGGCCAGGGTGAGGGCGAGCAGGAGAATACCGATCCGCTTCATCCGTGAAACCTCGGGGATGGGGGGAAGGCCGGATCCGTCCGGCGACGGGTAGGGTAGCGTGCGGGGGAAGTGGTTCAAGCGCGGCGGGGTGGTGTGGGGGGGATCGGGCGGTAGAATCCCGGGATGAAGTTCGCGCTGTGCGTGATGGCCGCGGCAGTTGCGATGTCGAGCGCGGGTTGCTGCGGCCCGTGTTCGGTGCCGTGCTTCCTCATCCAGAAGGAGCCGGCGGGCGCGGCGACGCAGCCGTCGCCGGGCTCGGGCGGAGGGCCCACGCGGTAGCCCGACGTCGCCCGCTCGACACGCGGGTGCGGGCGGACTACGGTTTAGGCCGGGCGCGCGCCGGGCGGGCTCGGGTGTTGTTTAGCGTTTACGCAAGACCGGAACCGGATGTCCCGCCTGTTACTGCTGTTCATCGTCGTCCTGTGGATGATCCCGCGGGACAACCTGGCGCCGGCGCTGCCGGTGGGCGGGGGCGGCGCGCTGTTCCTGGGGGCGTACGCGGGGCTCGTGCTGTTGGTGCGGGGGCTGAACGTGTGGCTGGCGCGGCGGGTGGGGGAGCGGCCGCTGGGGAAGTCGCTGGACCGGTACAACAAGTTCACGGAGGTCGCGCGGTTCTTCGTGCCGGTGTGGTTCGCGTTCGGGCTGTTCGTGCTGGGGTGGGGGCGCCTCGTACACGACCTGGTCGGCGGGCTGGACCCGTGGATCGTGGGCGTTCGAATGGGGTCGATGGGGTACTGGCGACTGCCGGGGTTGCTGGTGGGGACTCTGCCCCCCCTGCTGGCCTGGGTGGGGCTGTGGTGGGCGCAGTTCCCGGCGGACCGGGCGCTGAAGGAACAGAACCTGCTGCACCAGATCGACGCGGGCGGGCCGGTGCATGCGCCGCCGACCTTCCGGGCGTACTTCGCGCTGCAGTTCCGGGTGCAACTGCTGCTGACGCTGGCGCCGGCATTCTTGATCGTGACGGGGCGGGACGTGGTCGTGCTGCTCGTGAACATGTTCGCCGACCGGCCCCTGTCGCCCGACGGGGGCGACGCGGTCATGCTGCCGCTGGCGCTGGGGGTGTTCGTCTTCGCGCCGGAGTTGATCCGGCGCGTGATCCCGACCGAGCCGCTACCGCCCGACTACCCGCTGCGCAGGCGGCTCGAGGTGCTCTGCGCGCGGACGAACATCAAGTGCCGGGACGTGCTGCTGTGGCGGACGCAGTCGATGCTGGGCAACGCGATGGTGATGGGGCTGTTCCCGCGGATCCGGTACATCTTCCTGTCGGACCTGCTGCTGGAGACGATGAAGGACGAGGAGATCGAGGCGGTGTTCGCGCACGAGATGGGGCACGTGGCGCACCGGCACTTGTGGTGGTACGGGCTGTTCTTCATCGGGCTGATGCTGCTGACGGCCGGGCCGGTGCTGATGCTGATCTCGTACGTGGTGGGGAACGGTCGCGACGCGGAGATGCTGACGGCGCAGATCGCGGCGGCGTCACAGATGGTGCTGTTCGGGCCGCTGTTCGGGTTTTTGAGCCGGCGGTTCGAGCGGCAGGCGGACGTGTTCGCGGCGCGGACGATGCAGATGACGCAGGCGGGCAAACCGGTGGTGATCTCGCACGTGAACCCGGAGGCGGCGGAGGTCGGGGCGGCGGCGGTCGACGGGCCGGCGGGGTTGTTCGTGCACAAGCTGGCGACGGCGGCGATCGGGCCGGGCGAGGTGGGCGTGCTGTCGTACGCCCCGGCAGCGGGCGGGCGGTCGCCGGGGCACTCGTACGTCGGCGAGTACGGGGCGGCCGTGGTCGTGTCGGCCCTGCAGCGGGTGGCGCAGGTGAACAACATCCCGATCCACGCGCACGAGTGGCTGCACGGGTCGATCGGGAAGCGCATCCGGCACCTGCAGGAACTCAGCGGGCACCCGGACTTCACGCACCGGTTCGACAAGACGATGCGGCGGCTGTACTGGGGGCTGAGCGCGGTGCTGGTCATGCTGGTGACGTGGCTGGTCGTGCAGCACGTGGTGTACGACGTGCGGGTGTTCTGAGGTTCGTGGCATGGGTACCGCCCGTAGGGCGATACCCGTGTTCGGCGCGGATCCCGCACACCGCGCTCCCCTGCGGGCAGCGCTGACGCTTGCCTCGCGGGTCGCGGCAAAACGGGGGTGGGCGGGTATCATCGCGCGGCATGAGGCGACTGCTCGTACCGGATCTGAAACTCGGGGAACTCGCGCTACCGGCGGATCAGGCGCATCATGCGCGGGACGTTTTGCGGTTGGGCGAGGGGGCGGTGGTCGAGTTGTTTACGGCGGACGGGCGGGTGGCCGAGGCGCGACTGGCGCGAGTGTCGGCGGAGGGGGTGGTGGCGGAAGTTCATCACGTGCGCGAGGCGGCGCGGGGCGGCGTGCGGCTGACGATCGCGTCGGCGGTGCCGAAGGCGGCGCGGGGGGACTGGATGATCGAGAAGCTGAGCGAGTTGGGCGTGGCGCGGTTCGTGCCGCTGCAGACCGAGCGGAGCATCGTGCACCCGGAGGGGCGCGGGAAGCTCGAGCGGTGGGAGCGGCTGGCGGCGGAGTCGGCGAAGCAGTGCCGGCGCGCGGGCGTGATGGAGATCGCGGACCTCGCGCGGGTCGAAAAGCTGGTGGCGGCGGATGGGGGGGCGAAGGGGTATTTGTCGACGGGCGACCGCGTCGTGGGATTGGGTGAGTGGGTGGCGAATCCCTCAGGACGCGCCCTGCAAGTGACACAGCTACAAGACGGGTTCGAGGAGATCGTGCTGCTCGTGGGGCCCGAGGGCGGGTGGTCGGAAAAGGAGACGGCGGCGTTCGACAAGGCGGGCTTGACGCCCCTCGGGCTGGGGGCGACGATCCTGCGCGTCGAGACGGCGGCGATCGCGGCGGCGGCGGTGGTCGCGGTGATGACCGCCGGTCGCGCGTGACCGGGGCGTGCGACCGGACGAATCGATTCGGCGGAACAGGTCCTGCGGGCGTTCCTCGCATTTTTGAGAGACGGTGAAGTACACGTGAGCCAATACCCGCAATATCCGCAATACCCGCAGGGCCAATACCCGCAGGGCCAGCCGCCACACGGGTATGGTTACGGGGGGCCGGCGCACGGATACAACCCGTACGCGAGCCTGCTCGGGCCGGCGAAGCGGGCGGGGGTGCTCGAGATCGTGCTGGGAAGCCTGGGGCTGATCTTCGGGCTGTGCAACGGCGTGGCGTCGATCGCGCTCACGCCGGACATGCTCGCGCAGCAAGGGGTGATCATCCCGCCCGGGTTCGACTTCGACACGCTGCGGATGTTCGCGATCGTCGTCTGTTTCGCGGCGGTGGCATTCTTCATCATGCACATCATCGTCGGGGCGATCGTCCTCCGCGGGAGCAAGGGCGCGGCGGTGACCGGCATCGTGCTGAGCATCCTGCAAACGCTCGTGGCGATCCTGGCGCTGCTCGGGGCGCTCAACGGCGGCGGCGGGCTGGCCGCCCTGATCGTGCTGGCGCAGATCGCGTGTTCGATCTGGCTGACGGTCTGGCTGTTCCAGGCGGTCGGGGCGATCAACCAGCACCAGGCGGCCCAGGCCCAGGCGGCGCAGTATTACCAGTACTACCAGCAGCAACAGGCGGCGGGGCAGATGCCTCCGTCGCAGCAGCCGCAGGCGTGGGGGCAGCCGGGGCAGCAGCAACAGTGGCCGGGCCAGCAGCAGTGGCCGGGGCCGCGGGGGTGATTGCCTCGCGACTTCGACGCGAATCCGACTCCGCAGGAGCCGGCGTGGGAATGTGTGAGTCACGATGGCGCTTGCCCCCGTTGGTCATCCCGCGCGGCCGCTGGAACTGGCGATCCGCTCGACGCGGGCGCTGGGGGTGTTGCTCACCGGGTTCGGCGGGCTCATCACGGTGGTGGCGTTCGGACTGCGGTGGCGACGGCCGGACTTGGGCATGATCATTCCGGCGGCGCTGATTCTGTCGCCGGGGGTGCTGTATCTGACCGTCGCGGCGTTCTTGCGCCGACGGCACATCTGGGCCGTGATCGCGGGCGCGGTCGTCACGGGTCTGTACATCGCCGGGGCACTGTTCCTGGCGGGCGTCATCGTGTTCGGCCGCCGGGGCCTCGACTTCACGGACGCCGCAGTCCTCGGCCCACTATTCTTTATCGGGTTGGTGGTCGCCGCGCTCGGGCAGTTGCTTTATCACCTGCTCCAGGCGGGTCGGTCGCTGCACTACCTGGCTGCTTTCGAAGGGCGCCGCGGGTTCGAACCGCTGGGAGTGCACCCGATCGGCGCGGCGCCGCCGGGCACGTTTCCGCAAGGTGCCGGCGAACCCAAGCCGATTCTGCAAATCCCCCCTACCCGTCGGGCCGATAATGACGATAAATGAACCCCGCCATGCCCATCGCTTCTACCGCCATGCGCACTCCTGACGAGATCCCGCCCGCGCCGCCGATGGCGCTCCGCGACCGGTACATCAAGCTGTCGTGGGCGTACGTCCGCTGGTGCCTGGGGATGCTCGTGTGGGCGGGGGCGTGCATCTTTTACTTCGTGGTGACCCGGCAGCCGGTGGAGATGTGGATCGCGATCTCCCTCGGGGTGACCCTGATCGCGATGGTGTTCGGGCCGGCGCTCCTGTTCGGCGGGGAGACCTGGTACAAGCGGCTGGGGTGGATGGTCGTGCTGCTGTCGATGTTCTCGATGATGTGGGTGTACCCGTTCGTCGCGGTCGGGTGGGGCATCCGGACGCGGATCCGCGAGGGGCGGTACGCGGCGTGGGATCGCATCATCTGGACCGACTTCGTGCACCTGGGACTGTGCTTCGTGACGGTGCTGATCGCGCTGTGGACGTTCATCCTGACGTTCCGGCTCATCAAGATGACGCGGCAACTGGCACGAGGGGAGTTCGGGGAGATGGATATCCGGGTGAAGGAATAGCGCGGGGTAATGACGAATGACGAAATCCGAATGACGAAACGCGTGCAGTTTCGTCATTCGTCCTTAGTCATTCGTCATTGATTCGAGCTTCGAGTTTCGACGTTCGTCATTTTTGAAATCGGGGTGGGTCGCGCTCGGGGGGCACAACAGAGGGGGATCAACGCCCGATTCCCACCGGCGATATGTTGCGGTACAACACCGGGCGATCGCGACTTTTCACTTCTAACGAGGATCTCGCATGAACCGTTCCCTACTCGCGTCGGCGGCCGCCGCGGCGCTGTCGATGTCGTTCGCCGCGTACGCCGACGTCAAGCTGCCGGCCGTCATCTCGGACAACATGGTGCTGCAGCAGGACAAGCCGCTGCCGATCTGGGGGTGGGCGGACCCGGGCGAGGAGGTGACGGTCACGCTCGAAGGGCAGAAGAAGCAGACCAAGGCGGACGACAAGGGCAAGTGGATGGTCAAGCTCGACGCGATCAAGGCCGGCACGGGCGACGCGGCCAAGGCGCTGGAGATGACCGTCGCGGGGAAGAACACGATCACGGTCAAGAACATCCTGGCGGGCGAGGTGTGGGTCTGCTCGGGGCAGTCGAACATGGAATGGCGGATGGCGCAGTCGCACAACGCGAGCGTGGAGGCGCCGAAGGCGAAGAACGACAAGATCCGCTTCTTCAACGTCGCCAAGGCGACGTCGTTCACGCCGGTGAACGACGTGAAGGGCAAGTGGGAGGAGAGCACGCCCGAGACGGTGCTGGGGACGACGGCGGTCGGGTACTTCTTCGGGCGGGACATCCACAAGGCGCTCAACCAGCCGGTCGGGCTGATCCACACGTCGTGGGGCGGGACGCCGGCCCAGGCGTGGACGACGGTCGAGGGGCTCAAGACCGAGCCGTCGCTCGAGTCGTACGTCACGCAGGCGACGCAGACCGCGGCGAACATCGAGAAGCTCCGCGAGGACTACAAGACCAAGGCGCTCCCGAAGTGGGAGGCGGAC
>DATHXE010000652.1:0-3845 GCA_035459845.1 Tepidisphaeraceae bacterium
TCTACCCCTCCGGCAAGGTCGTCACGCAGCAGGGGGTGAAGGCCGATCAAACCATCGAGGTGCGCGAGTAAACGGGCCGGTGTGAGGCTCGCGTTGCGCGCTCGAATGGGACAACCCGTATCATGTCTTCCGCCGGGAACCCACCTGACGCGATGTCTGCCGCGCTCGGGGGAACCCGGATCGCGCTCGCGCGATCCGCCGGCGCACCGGCACAGTGTCCCCTCATAAACGACGCCGGAAACGGCGCGTAATGGTGTGCGATGTACGATGCATCTTCACGTGCGTCGGCGCTACCCGACTCCGCCCCGCGACAGGAGTTTCCGTGACCCTTCATTCGTCCCGTCGGCGCGTGCTGACCGCTGCGATCGGAGGCGTCGCCGCCTGGGGGCTTTGGCGTGCGCGCCCCACCTCCGAAGCCTCCCCCGCTGGCATCCCCCCGGTCAACGGTGGCCCCCCGCCGATCGTCCGCACAACTCGCGCGCTCGGCACCGACGTCTCGGTCACGATCGCCGGCGCTGATGTCGCGCTCGTGGACCGCACCGTCGCCGCCGCGTTTGCCGAACTGCACGAGGTCGAGTCGGTCCTCAGCGTCTACGACGCCAACAGCCAGGTCAGCCGACTGAATCGCGACGGCTCGCTCGACGGCGCGCACCCGCACCTGCTCGCGGTGCTGGCCGAAGCGCTCTCCACCGCCCGCCGCAGCGCCGGGGCGTTCGACGTGACCGTTCAGCCCCTCTGGCTCCTCCACGCCGAGGCCGCCCGGGCCGGTCGCCGGCCGACCGACGACGAGATCGCCGCCGGCCGTCGACTGGTCGATTACCGCCGCGTCACGGTCGCCGGCCGGACAGTCCGGTTCGAGACGCCCGGCATGGCCGTCACGTTCAACGGCATCGCGCAGGGCTACGCGACCGATCGCGTGTCGGCCGTGCTCCGCGCCCACGGGATCGCCCACGCGCTGGTCGACGTCGGTGAGCTCTCGCCGATCGGCGCAAAGCCCGACGGCCAACCCTGGACCGCCGGCGTCCAACACCCTCGCGAGGCCGACGCGTTCGTCGACGTCGCCCGCCTCGACGGGCGGTGCCTGGCCACGTCCGGCGACTACGCCAGCACGTTC
Source organism: Tepidisphaeraceae bacterium (assembly GCA_035459845.1). GTDB lineage: Bacteria > Planctomycetota > Phycisphaerae > Tepidisphaerales > Tepidisphaeraceae > DASPKW01. Next base: position 1,115 of record DATHXE010000652.1, read on the forward strand.
GGCGCGGGCCAGCGCGACCACCACATCTTCGACCCCGGCACCGGGCGGTCCCCGACCGTGCTCGCCAGCGTCTCGGTCGTCGCCCGGACCGCGATGGCGGCCGATGCGCTGTCGACCGCCGTGTTCGTCCTCGGCCCGGACCGCGGCCGGCGGTTGGTCGAATCCACTTCCGGCGCAGATGCCCTCTTCGTGCTCAAGGACGGGTCGACCGCGCGAACCGCCGGGTTCCCGTCGGCCGCCGTTTGACCGCCACCGCCCGGCCCGCGGGGCGGGCAGGCAATGTCCGGGAGTCTTGCGATGCTCATTCGCTCGTCACGTTCTGCCGTCGCGAGTGGCCCCGTCTGGGCCGCGGCCGCGGCGTTCGCGGTCGCCGTCGCATTTCTCGGCAGCGTCACCCGCGCCGACTCGGTCGAGTCCACGGCCGGCGCGGTCATCGACGGCAAGGTCGTCGCCCGCGACGACAAGGCCGTCACGCTCGAAGTCCAGGTCGGCGGGAAACCCGTGCAGCGGAAGTTCCCGCTCACCCTCGTCCGTGCGATCACGGTCGCGGGCAAGCGCGAAGTGCTCGGGCCCGGCGGGGCCTCCGCCCCTGCCGCCGGTGACGCGCCCGTCTCGCGCACGCGCCCGGAAGTCGAGGCGCTGATCACCAAGGCCGCGGCCGACCCCGACTGGCTCGCCGCCACCCCGCTCAACCTGCCCAAGTCGCTCGACCTCAAGTGGCCCGAGAAACCCGAGGGGGGCTGGAACAACCAGAAGAACGTCGGCCAGTTCATCTGGGACGTGATCAACCCCAACCCCGGCCGGTGGCGCGAGGGCATCAAGCTCATGCACCACCTGATGGACACGCACAAGGGCGACGCCGCCATCCGCCAGCGCGCCGCGGGGACGCTCGGCAGCATGTACCACCACCTCTTCCTGGACTACGCCCGCGCCGTCCACTGGTGGCGTCAGGCCGGCACCCATCAAGACCCGATCGGGCTCGCCGAGTGCTACTGGAAGCTCGGGAACAAACCGATGGCCGTCGGCCTGATGTCAGGCATGACCCGGATCCGCCCCGCCGCGATCAAGCTCTGGGCCGACATGGGCGAGACGGAGCGGGCGCTCAAGCTGGTCGACCTGTTCGCCGGCAGCGCGGGCGTGGACGAGGCTTACCTGTACGCCGCCGACGCCTGCCGCCTCGCGGGCCGGTTCGCCGACGCCTTGAAGTATTACGACAAGATCGCCGCCCTCCCGGACGACAAGGGCAACAAGCGAAGCAAGGACCGGGCGCGGGCCGCGGTCGAGGCCATCCGCCTGTTCGACACGTTCGACCCGAAGAAGGTCGCCGATGGGACCTACACCGCCAGCAGCCTCGGTTACGAAGGCCAGGTGGAAATCGCCGTGCGCGTCGCCGGCGGGCGCATCGAGGACGTCCGCGTCACCAAGCACAAGGAGAAGCAGTTCTACGCTTCCATGACCGACACGCCCGCCAACATCATCCGCAAACAGTCGGTCAAGGGCGTCGACGCGACCAGCCGCGCGACCATCACGTCCGAGGCGATCATCCACGCGACCGCCAAGGCGCTGCAATCCAACCCCGCAAAGTGATCGGAGGGTCGCCGCTCACGTGAGACTCGACTGGTTTATCCCCTTCCACCGCCGCACGAAGGCCGGCACCGTGCGCAAGCCGCCCGGCTTGGTCGTGCGCGCGATCCGCGCCGCCCTGCCCCGTCGGTGGCTCACCGACTGGAGCAAGTCGAGCAAGATGGGGCCCGCCCGGCGCTTGCTCAAGCGCCTCGGACCGACGTGGCTGTCGTCGCCCGTCCGCCGAGTCGTGCAGGTCGCGTGCCTCGCCCTGTTCCTCTGGCTGTTCTTCTACGTGGCGTTCCCGTACACGGCCGCGCCCGTGCGCGTTTGGCACGGCTGGCTGCCGGTCGGCGTGGACGCCGACACGGGCGCCGTCGAACTGGACTCCCAACCCGGCGCGAGCGCCCAAGACCGCCCCAAAGTCGGCTCCACAATCTTCCTCGCTGACGCGCCCGCAAAGCTCGCCGCCGACGCCAGCCCTGGCGCCCCACCGGCCCCCGCATTCGGCCGCTTCGTCGTCGCCGCCGGCTCGACGCCCGGCCGCCTCAAGCTCACCCCCGTCGAAAGACCGACCGACGACGCCCTCGCCCGCATGTCGTTCAGCGTCGGCCCGTGGGCCATGCACGAGCGCGCTCCCGGTGACTGGCCGAGCCACTACGCCGACGACCGCGCCGCCAAGGAGCACGTCGACGCCGAGGCCTTCCTCGCCATCGACCCGCTCGTCAGTTTCTCCACCGCCGTCGCGGGCCGAACCTGGGTCTGGTCGCTCGCCTGGGCCGGCGTGCTGCTCCTGGTCTGCGTGTTCGTCCCGCGCGGGTTCTGCGGCTACATCTGTCCCCTCGGCACCCTGATCGACGCCTTCGACTGGCTCGTCGGCAAGCGCGTCAAGCGCTTCCGCGTCGCCGACGACGGGTGGTGGGTGCACATCAAGTACTACCTGCTCCTGGGCGTCATGGTCGCCGCCATGGGCGGCGTCCTGCTCAGCGGGATCGTCGCCGCGATCCCCGTCCTCACGCGCGGCCTGCTGTTCACCGCCAAGCCGTTCCACGACGCCGCCGCCCGCGGGTGGCACAACGTCCCACCGATCAACGCCGGCCAGATTCTCTCGATCGCCCTATTCGCCGCCGTCCTGCTCATGGGCCTGCTCAAGCCGCGCTTCTGGTGC
>DATHXE010000653.1:0-3751 GCA_035459845.1 Tepidisphaeraceae bacterium
CCGCTCGCGCCGGGCCAGGAAGGGAACAACGGCGCGGAACTCCAATACCTCGAGCAGTACCAGCCGTTCCCGTACGGGCTGCCTCCCCAGGCCCTGTCGTACAACTACTACAAGCGGTCGCAGGTCTTCCAGACGGTGGGCAAACAGCGGCACCTCCAAATCAGCGAGATGGTGCTGGACCGCCAGCCGGCGATCGGCCTCAAGTTTTGGGCCGAGGAGGAGTGGCTCCGCGCCCGCCGACTCGAGGCCGAGGCGACGATGGCGCAGGCCGACGTCGAGGCGGGCCGGCGGCGCCACAAGGACGCGACCGCCCCCGAAGACCCCAAGCGGGCGTCGGCGTACGGGCTGATCACCGCGGGCCTGAAGGCCGACGCCAAGGTTCTCAAGCCCGACGCGCTGGCGGCGGCGATCTTCTCGTACGAGCGCTCCGCCAGGGTCGCCGCCGACGGGATCGCCGAGTACCAGCGACACCTCGTCCACTTCACGAGCAACTTCCAGAATTACCAGTCGCACATGGACCACTTGCGGGCGATCGGCGCCGCCGCCGCCGCCGACGCGAAGTTCCTCCGCGCCCTGCAGGCGTCCGGGGCCGACCGCGCCAAGCTCCTGGCCGAGGCCCGGGCGTTCTACGAGGACGCCGAGAAGTGGTCGGCCCTCACGACCCTCAAGTATTACGTCGAGGACGTGGACGCGAAGGCGGCCGGGTTCGACCGGGCGGCGATCGGCCGGATGTCCCTGCCCGAACTCCGCACGGCGCTGGGCCGCACGCTCGCCCACCTCAGGGTCAAGTACCCCAAGCCCGAGTTCATGCCGAGTGGGGACGATCAGGTCGAGTACGTGAACACGGCCGCCCGGGCCGCCGAGCGCGTGAAGACGATCGGTGGGTAAGATCGGTCCGAACAAGCCCGGGCAGAGTCCACGGGCTTTGCCCGAAGCGCCGCCCCGGATTCCCGCATACCACGCGCAGGGAACTTCGCCCCGTAAAACGCGTATAACTCGTCAGAGCCCCGGCGCACTGGCGTCTGGTTGCCGTTCTGGCACAATGTTTGTGCGTCTTTCGCGCGTCGTCGTTTTCCGGAGGTGAACTATCGCCAGCCCACGCACTATCGATCGGTCGGTCCAGGATGAGGTTCAGGCGGGGACGCCGGGGTCCGCGCTCCCGCGCGGGGTGGACCTGGCCGCGCAGCGCGAGCGGGCCCGGCAGTTGGCGATCGAACAGGCCCGCCTGCTCGACAGCACGCGGTGCCACAACGTGGCCGTGCTCGACGTGAGCGCCGTCTCCCCGATCACCGACTTCTACGTCATCGGCACCGGCACCAGCGCCCGGCAGATGAAGAGCATCATGAAGGACGTGGAAGACCTGGCCGACCAGCGCGGGAGCAAGTGCCTGGCCCGCAGCGGGTACGAGGGCGAGGTGTGGATGCTGTGCGACCTGGTCGACGTGGTCGTCCACGTGTTCAACCAGGACGCCCGGATGTTCTACGACCTCGACTCGCTCTGGGGCGACGCCAAGCGCGTCGAGTGGCGCGAGCCGGCGAAAGCGTAGCCGCGGAGCGGCGTAAGATTAGAGCCCACGGCGCGAGCAGCACGAGCCGTAGGAGCGGCCGCCGCGTCTCCAATCCGTTCGAGGATTTGCAGCCCCGGCGGGGCGTAAGTGGCGTCCGATGCCGGTGCCACTTTCGCCCCTCCGGGGCTCTTGTTTCATTGCGTCTGCTACCCACGGCTTGCGCCGCGGGCTTTAATCTTACGTCGCTCCGCGACTACTTCTTCAGCGCCTCTTCGATGCTCTTCGCCACCTGCTCCGCCAGAAGCTGCGACCCCTTCTTGTTGAAGTGCACGTTCACGCTGAGCTGGATCTCCTTCAGCTTCGGCTGGGCGACCGCGTAAAGGTCGTCGACGGCGACGCCCTCCTCTTTCATCACCTTCACGGCGACCTCGTTGTACTTCACGACGTCCGCCGGCACGCGCGCCGGGCTCACCTTGCCCTCGGGCACGGGCGTGGTCGTTGCGAAGATCAGCTTCGCCCCCGTCTTCTTCAGCCGCGCGACGATAGCGCGCAAATTCTTCTCGTACTCGTCGAGTTCCACCTGCCGGACGTCGCCGGCCATCACCTTGATGTCGTGCAGGCCGTGGTTGAAGTGGATCACGTCCCATTTGGCGTCGCCCAGCCACTTGTCGAGGGACTTCACCCCGTTGCGGCTGGTCTCGCCGTTGTACGGGTCCAGGTTGCGATGGACGTTGGCCTTGCCCTTGAGCAGGTCGCGGACGGGCAGCGTGTACCCGATCGAGATCGAGTCGCCGATCAGCAGGACGCGCGGGAGGCCGGCGACGTCGGCCACGGGCATCATCTCCTTGCGCACGGCCGCGGCGCCGGGCTCGGGCTTGGCGGGCGGCTTGTCGGCGGTCGCGGGCTTCGGCGGCGCGTCGGCGGCGAAGCCGGTCGAGACCGTCGTGAAGAGCGCCAGGGCGATGAGGGCGAAACGGGGGATCATGCCATCCATTACCACGCCGGGCCGCGGTAGTTGGATCGCGAGGATTCCGCGCCCAAGCCCCCCCGCCCGATCGCCGATAAATCGGGTGTGAGCGCGTCCGCGCCCCGGCCCCCTGCCGGAGGACGGGTGGGCTCCCCGGAGGAGACACAATCGAGATGAAACCCATTCCCATCGGCGAGTTGCTGGTCGAACAAGGCGTCCTGACGGCCGAGCAGGTCGGGCACATCCTCAAGGTCCAGAAGGCGTCGCACCGCCCGTTCGGTGACCTGGCGGAGCGGCTGTTCGGGGTCAACCCCCAACTGGTCGAGGACGCGTGGGTCGAGCAGTACCTGCAGACGGCCGAGACCGTCGACCTCGAGGACGTCCGGTTCGACGCCGACTGCCTCCGGACGATCAACCGCCGGCAGGCGTGGCAGTTCCACCTGCTCCCGGCCAATCGGGACGGGGGCGTGCTGACCGCCGCAACCGACGCCGACAACCTCGTCCGCGCGGTGAACTTTTCGAGCCGGCGGATCGACGAGGCGGTCTACTTCCTCGTCGCCGAGCGCCAGCAGCTCCGCGACTTCCTGATGCGCCACTTCCCGGTGCCCGAGCACATCGCCGAGTTCGCCGAGAACCTGAAGGCGTAAGACGGCAGTCGCGAACGACAAACTGAAAGCCCACGGAGCCCGCGCTTCGTGGGTTTGTTCATTTCGACGTGCGATGCCACACCCGTGCTCCCATCCTTTCCCTCTTGGACTTCTTTGCGCCCTTTGCGACTTTGCGGCAATTCCAACCGGTGTGAAGGGCGGGTATCCTGATCCCCGATGCGCCCCCTCGGTCATGCGCTGGTTCGGTACGGCGTCGCGGTCGCCGCGGTCGCGATGACGATCCCGATCAAGTTCGTCATGCACCGCACGCTCGCGCCCGACCTGGGCGAGCGCGAGACGCCGTTCATCCTGTCGCTCGCCGCCGTCATGATCTCCGGGTGGTACGGGGGGCTGGGCCCCGGGCTGTTCGCGACCGCGCTCGCCGCCGCGACCGGCGACTACTTCTTCATGAAGCCGTTCTACGACTTCGGCCTGGCGACCCGCATCCAGTGGATGCGGCTCATCATGTTCGTGTCCGAGGCGTCGCTTATCAGCATCCTCTGCCACACGCTCAAGAACGCGCTCCGCCGGGCCGAGCTCAACGAGCGCGAGACCCGCAAGCTCCAGCGCGAGCTCCTGGAGATCACCGATTCCGAACAGCGCCGCATCGGCCACGACCTCCACGACGGG
>DATHXE010000654.1:0-11469 GCA_035459845.1 Tepidisphaeraceae bacterium
CCGCGCCGGGGTGGACGTGCGAGTCGATCAGCCCCGGGATGACGGTGGCGCCCTTGAGGTCGACGACGGTGGTCTTCGCGTCGCGGTCGCGCGCGATCGTGTCGCCCTCGCCGACCGCGACGATCCGTCCGTCACGGATCGCAACGGCCGACGCGACGGTGAACCGCTGGTCGACCGTGACGACTTTCCCGTTGAGCAGGATGAGGTCGGGCGGCGCGTTCTGCGCAGTGGCACGCAAACCGATCACCGCAACCGTAACCACGAGGAAGCGCGAAAGGGTCATGCCCTCCTATACCACCGCGCTCCCTCGGCGTGCTCACTTCAGTGATGCACGTCCGCCCGCCTCTCACCCCACGCGCGGCGCCCGGATCACCCGGTACCGCGCCCGCACGAACTCGTAGAACCCGTACGCGATCAGCCCGATCGCCGTCGCAAGCAAAATCCACGGCCCGTACGGCTGGCCCGACAGCCACCGCAGCGCCCCGCCCACGCCCTTGGCCTGCCCGGGGTCCTGGTGTCGCCCGGCCAGCACGAGCCCGACCCCGATCCCGACGAAGACCACCCCGCGCGCCGCAATCCCGACCCGGCTGACCCAGGTGACCACGCGCCGCGTCGCCGGCACCACGTCCGACAGGTCGAGCATTTTGTCCAGCTTGATCCGCCACGCCCGCACGAGTTGCCAGATTGCGTACCCGATCACCCCGAGCCCCGCGCCCATCGCCAGCCACCGGCCGAAGGGCAGGTCCATGAGCTGGGCGGTCCACCGCTGGACGTTGTTCTCACCGTCGCCGTGGCCCCCGCGCCCGGTGACCATCCCGATCGCCGCCACGACAAGGACGACGTGCACCAGCCCGCGGACGATCATCCCCGCCCGCTGCGCCAGGCCCTTCCATTTGCGCCCCTTGTGCTCCGGGTCGAAGATCCCGCGCACCAGCAGCCACAGCGCGTACCCCGCCAGCCCCACCGCCAGCACCGACACCAGCAGCACGCCGCCCGGCTGTTCGAACAGCTTGGAGATCGCCCCCTTCTGCCCGGTCGTCTGCCCGTGCCGCTCGCCCAGCGCCGCCAGCACCGCCAGCAACCCGACCAAACAGTACACGACCCCCTTGGCCGCGTATCCGGCCCGGGCCAGCCACTGAATGACGGGCGCCGCGTCGTCGAAGGCGCGTTCCGCCGCCTCTGCCACCACAGGCCCCGGCCGGACAGAATGACCAAACTGAGACATGACCGACCTCCGCGTACTGAGTTTCCCCACCTCAATCTCATCCCCGCAACCCCCGTGCCGCCACGGCAGAGCCTCCCCAACCCTCCTCCGCGTCTCTATGCCGAGGTGGTTATTCTCCTCCTTTGCAAAACCCCCCGCCATCCGCTATTTCATCCGGATGCACCACGACGAAGTGATCCCGATCCTCGACTTCGGGTCCCAGTACGCCCAGTTGATCGCCCGCCGCGTCCGCGAGAAGGGCGTCTACTCCGAGCTCGTCCGCCCCGACATCTCCGCCGCCGACCTCAAGAAGCTCAACCCCAAGGGCATCATCCTCTCCGGCGGCCCGTCGTCCGTGTACGAGCAGGGGGCACCCCGGTGCGACCCCGCCATCTTCGACCTCGGCATCCCCGTCCTGGGCATCTGCTACGGCCTCCAGATCATGGCCCACACCCTCGGCGGCAAGGTCGAGCCGGCCAAGGCGCGCGAGTACGGCCGGGCCAAGCTTCACATCGCAGACAGCAGCCACCCGTTCCTCCACGGCGTCCCCCAGGACACCACCGTCTGGATGTCCAACGGCGACCAGGTCCAGTCGCTCGGCACCGAGTTCACGCCGCTCGCCTCCACCCCCACCTGCCCGCTCGCCGCCGTTGTCCACACCTCCCGCCCGTTCTACGGCGTCCAGTTCCACCCCGAGGTCACCCACACGCCGCGCGGCGAACAGGTCTTCCAGAACTTCCTCTACGAGGTCTGCAAGTGCGCCGGCACGTGGACCATGGAGAACTTCATCGAGCAGACCGTCCGCCGGATCCGCGAACAGGTCGCCCCCGGGGCCAAGGTGATCTGCGGCCTCTCGGGCGGCGTCGACAGCTCCGTCACCGCCGCGCTCCTCCACAAGGCCATCGGCGACCAGCTCGTCTGCATCTTCGTCGACAACGGCCTGCTGCGTAAGAACGAGCGCGACCTCGTCGAGACCACGTTCCGCCAGCACTTCAAGATCAACCTGATCACCAACGACTCGACCGAGGCCTTCCTTTCCAACCTCGCCGGCGTCACCGACCCCCAGCAGAAGCGCAAGGTCATCGGCCGCGAGTTCATCGAGTCCTTCAAGCGAGAGGCCGACTCGATCGCGGGCGCCAAGTACCTCGCCCAGGGCACGCTCTACCCCGACGTCATCGAGTCCGGCCACGGCTACGCCGGCACCGCCGCCAACATCAAGCTCCACCACAACGTCGGCGGCCTCCCCGAGCAACTCGGCTTCGAACTCGTCGAACCGCTCCGCGAACTGTTCAAGGACGAGGTCCGCCGCGTCGGCGAGACCCTCGGCCTCCCCGAAAACCTCGTCTGGCGCCACCCCTTCCCCGGCCCCGGCCTCGCCGTCCGCGTCATCGGCGACGTCACCCCCGAACGCCTCCGCGTCCTCCGCGATGCCGACGAGATCGTCCTCGAAGAACTCGTCGCCAACAACCTCTACCGCAAGACCGCCCAGGTCTTCGCGGTCCTGCTCCCCATCGGCACCGTCGGCGTCATGGGCGACTCCCGCTCCTACGAGTCCGTCGTCGCCATCCGCGCCGTCGAATCTCAAGACTTCATGACCGCCGACTGGGCCCGCATCCCCTTCGACGTCCTCGCCACGATGTCCAACCGCATCATCAACGAAGTTCGCGGCGTGAACCGCGTCGTCTACGACATCTCGTCCAAGCCGCCGGCGACCATCGAGTGGGAGTGACCTGACCGGCCACCGCCCGACCTTCACTCCCGCAGTTGGCGGATCAGGTCCCCCGGCCCCGCCCGAGCGCGTTCGTCCCGAACAGGTTGAAGTACACGTTGGCGACCACGGAGATCACCGTGACGGTCGCGGGGTCACGCATCCTCCCGTTGACGCTGAACGCCGCGACCCCATGCCCCCGAGGGCCGTCTCCCTCGGCACGGTGCTCGCCGCGGTCCTTGCACTGCTCGGCGCCGCGCTCGCCGCATACCTCCTCCGCGTTTGACCGCCAGGGCGGCGCGGGCCGCTTTTACCGTTCCGGCCTCCGACCGCCTCCCGGTACGCTGGGGCGTTTCACCCACCACGGAGGCCTTCATGATCTCGACGTCCGCCCGCCGCGTCACCGACCAGAGCGACCCCGCCCTGACCGACCGCATCCGCCAGCAGGCCGAAATGCGCCTCGCGTACTTCGCCGCCCACCCCGACCAGATCGACCGCCGGCTTCGCGAGCTCGACGCCGAGTGGGACGTCGAACGCGCTTTGGAAACCGGATCGTCCACGCTCACCCTCACCGGCCTCGTCCTCGGCACCGTCGCCAGCCGCAAGTGGCTGCTCCTGTCGCTGGCCGTCCAGGGGTTCTTCATGCAGCACGCGCTGCAGGGGTGGTGCCCGCCACTGCCCGTCCTCCGCCGCCTCGGGTTCCGCACCCAGTACGAGATCGAACGGGAGCGGTACGCCCTTAAGGCGATCCGCGGCGACTTCGGCCCGCCCGCCGCCCCCGCCGAAGCCGCACACGCCGTTCACGCCTGACGCCGCCATACGCCTCGTCTCCCCGGCCATCCTCCGGCTGATCCTCTGCGTCCCCGCCGGGCCTGCCCACTCTGCGACACCGGCACCTGACAGCAGGTGCGGGCGAAAAGGTCAGCAACGACGCCCTCTGGGACTGGGACGTCCCGCGCGGCGCGCTGCGGCGGAGCGAGGGCATCTGGCGGGTCGAAGACGGCCGCGCGATCCGGGGATCGATGAGACTGGCTCAGATCGCCCGCGAGTGCGGGATTGGCGTCGAGGTGGTCCGGACCCGGGTCGGCCTCCCCCCGGATGTGCCCGCCGACGAGCGACTCGGGCGGCTCTCGGCCCGGTACGGGTCCTCGGTCCCCGACGCACGCGAGCGACTCGCCGGCGCGCGGCGCTGACCGCAGCCCCCGCCCGCTCATCCCAGCATCTTAAGCTTCGCCTCGGCCTCGGCCCGCAGGCCGTTGCACACCAGCCCGCACAGGTCGAACACCAGCCCCATGCGGATCGAGTACACCGCCGAGTTCCCCGCCTTCTCCCGCCCGAGCACCCCGGCCGCGTGCAGGATGCCCAGTTGCTTCGACGCGTTCGCCTGCTTGATGTCCAGCGCGTCCATGATCTGGCTGACGCTGGCCGGGCCGTCCTGAAGCATTTGCAGGATGCGGAGCCGCGTCGGCTCGCTCAGCACGCCGAACAGTTCGGACACCGCCTGAAGCTGGGCCTCGCCCAGCCTCTCCTTTTTCCCGGCCTTCGGGCTTGACTTGTGAACCTTCATAATGCTAAACAGTAATATAGGAATGAACGCTAGTCAACGAAACGGTGAACCGATGACCACGAATCCTACGCATCCCGTCATTCCCGCTCAACCCGTCCCTCCGGCCGAGGTCGCCAACGCCCGTTCTCAGCGGCCCGGCGTCGGCCTGATCGACGTGCGGACCCCGGTCGAGTACGCCGAGGTCCACGCCGAGGGGGCCAAGCTCGTCCCGCTCGACGTGCTCGACCCCGAGGCCGTCATGGCCGACCGGAACGGCTCGGCGGGCGAGCCGGTGTACGTGCTCTGCAAGTCTGGCACCCGAGCCGCCAAGGCGGTCGAGCGGTTCCGCGCCGCCGGGTTCGACAACGTGTTCGGCGTCGAGGGCGGGACGCAGGCGTGGGAGCGGGCCGGGCTGCCGGTCGTGCGGGGCAAAAAGGTCATGTCGCTCGAACGGCAGGTGCGGGTCGGGGCCGGGTCGCTCGTCCTGCTCGGCGTGCTGCTGGGCTGGCTCGTCCACCCGGCGTTCTTCGGCCTGTCCGCCTTCGTCGGCGCCGGCCTGGTCTTCGCCGGCCTCACCGACTGGTGCGGCATGGGCATGGTGCTGGCCCGGATGCCGTGGAACCGTCGCGCCTGAGCGGGGAAGGACGTCTCGCCATGCCGTTCAACACCACACGCTGGCGGCGACTCGGCTACACCCTCTGGGCACCCGTCTACGACCTCCTCGCCAAACCGCTCGCTCCCGCGCGGCGACTCGCCATCGACCGCCTCGCCCCCGTCGCGGGCGAGCGCGTGCTCGTCGTCGGGGCGGGCACCGGCCTCGACCTCGACTTCCTCCCGCCCGGCGTCGTCGTCACTGCCATTGACCTGACCCCGGCGATGTTGAACCGGCTCGAACGCCGCGCCTCCCAGTTGGGCCTACCGGTAACGACCAGCGTGATGGACGCGCAGGCCATGACGTTCGCCGACGCCAGCTTCGACGCCGCCGTCCTCAACCTCATCCTCGCGGTCGTCCCCGACCCCGTTCGCTGCGCCTCTGAGGTCGCCCGCGTGCTCCGCCCCGGCGGACGGGCGGTGGTCCTCGACAAGTTCGTCCCCGACGCCGGGCCGGTCTCGCTCGGGCGCAAGCTCCTCAACCCGCTCGCCAGCTTCTTCGGCACCGAGATCACCCGCCGGCTCGGCCCGATCATCGACGGGACCGGCCTGCGGGTCCGGAACATCGAGAGCGCTGGCCGAAGCGGTTACCTCGTGGTCGCCGTACTTGAGAAACCGAGCGACACCCCGTGCTGACCTCGCGAGCACGGGGTCCGGCCGAAGCCAAACACACACGAGCCCAACGACGCAGTCAGACCTGACCAGGACGGATCCAGCCGCGTCAACGCCGTCGGCCGTTCCGTGGCGACTCGGACGTCACGGCTCGTCTCCCTCCGTCCCTTGCAGTCCCCAATTCCCCCGGGAATAATGCGTTTCCCCCGCAGAACGCGGGCCGACCACTCCCTCGTCAACCGGATCCGCCGCGCCAACCGTGTGTTCCACGACACCCCTCCCAAGCCTCCCCCGGTCAGCGACCCAGACCGATCATTCCGCCCCGCGCCGAAAGGCACGTTGACCGCGTCGTCACGACCCCTCACACTCGCCGCCGTCGTACCCTCCCCTTCAAGTCTTCGAACGCCCACGGTGTATCCATGCGACGTCTGACCATCCTGCTCGCCCTGATCGCCTGCCTCTCCCCGGCCGCCCCCGCGGTCGGCCAGACCTACGACATCGTCATCTACGGCGGGTCCAGCGCCGGCGTCGCCGCGGCCGTCCAGGCCAAGCGCATGGGCAAGACCTCCGTCATCATCGAGCCCACCAAGCGCCTCGGCGGGCTCACCACCGGCGGGCTCGGGCAGACCGACATCGGCAACAAGGCCGCGATCGGCGGGATCAGCCGCGAGTTCTACCAGGCCGTCGCCCAGCACTACGCCGACCCGGCCGCCTGGAAGCGGCAGGAGCGCAAGAGCTACAAGGACGGCGGGCAGACCACGACCGCGACCGGTGAGGACGCGATGTGGACGTTCGAGCCGTCCGCCGCCCTCAAGATCTACAACGACTGGGTCCAGCGCGACGGCCTCCAGGTCGTCTACGGTGAGCGCCTGGACCGCAAGGCCGGCGTGAAAAAGGACGGGGCGCGGATCACCTCGATCACCATGGAGTCCGGCAAGACGTTCGCCGGGAAGATGTTCGTCGACGCCACCTACGAGGGCGACCTGTTGGCCGCCGCCGGCGTCAGCTACACGGTCGGCCGCGAGGCGAACGCGCAGTACAACGAGACCTACAACGGCGTGCAGACCGCCAACAGCGTCAACCACCAGATGAGGCCCGGCGTCAGCGCGTACGTGAAGGCCGGCGACCCGGCCAGCGGCCTGCTCCCCGGCATCGACCCCAAGGGCCCCGGCGAGGAGTTCGCCGGCGACAAGCGCGTGCAGGCCTACTGCTTCCGCATGTGCCTGACCGACCACCCCGAGAACCGCGTCCCGTTCGCCAAGCCCGAGGGCTACGACGAACTCTGGTACGAGCTGCTCCTCCGCAACATCGAGGCCGGCGAGAAGGGCATGTGGATCAACTCCGCCATGCCGAACCGCAAGACCGACACGAATAACCGCACCGGCGTGTCGACCGACTTCATCGGCCAGAACTACGACTACCCCGAGGCCAGCTACGCCGACCGCGCGAAGATCGCCGACCGCCACCGCAAGTGGCAGCAGGGGCTCATGTGGACGCTCGCGAACCACCCGCGCGTCCCCGAGGCGATGCGCACCGGGTTCGCCAAGTGGGGCACGTGCAAGGACGAGTTCAACGAGGACGGCGTCGACCGCCAGGGCTGGCAGGAACAGCTCTACGTCCGCGAGGCCCGGCGGATGGTCGGCGAGTACGTCATGACCCAGGCCGACTGCCAGGGCAAGGCCGCCCCGATCACCGACCCCTGCGGGCTCGCGGCCTACACGATGGACTCGCACAACGTCCAGCGGTACGTCACTAAGGACGGCCACGCCCGCAACGAGGGCAACATCGAAAAGGGCGGCTTCCCGCCCTACGTGATCAGCTACAAATCGATCGTCCCCAAGCAGGCCGAGGCAGAGAACCTGCTCGTCCCCGTCTGCATGTCCGCGTCCCACATCGCGTACGGGTCGATCCGGATGGAGCCGGTGTTCATGGTCCTCGCCCAGACCGCCGCGACCGCCGCGTGCCACGCGATCGACGAGAACGTCGCCGTCCAGAAGGTCGACCCCGCGAAACTGCAGGAGCGCCTGAAGGCCGACAAGCAGGTGCTCGTCTGGACGGCGCGGGCGCCGCAGAAGAAGGGGAAGTAGGAAGGGACACGAAGAACGCGTACATGAGGCTTGTGTCACTTCAGTGACCGAGCCCATCACGGCGCTGATATCGACGATTCGGGGCGTCGTACAGGAATGCGCCCCCCATCACGCCATCTCCCCATCCCCCCACCTCCTCCCCCTCACCCCTTCCGCGCCTCCAACACCTGCCCCGCGTCGAGCAACCGCTTCCGCAGCTTCTCCGCCGACACCGCCTGCACGTTCGTCCCGTCCGCGATCGCCAGGTGCGCCGCGTGCGCCGCCGACTCGCTCAGCACCATCAGCTGCGGCTCCATCCGCAGCGACGCGAACGCCACGTGCGTCGACGACACGCAGAACGTCGCCAAGACGTTCTCGCACTCCTCGGCCTTGGGCGTGATCGCCCCGTACGGGATCGGGTACGGCCCCGGGATCCGCACCATGAACCCGCCCTCGTGCACCACCTTCCCGTCCACCGCCACCCGCTGGCACCCGTGCGAATCGAGCGAGTACACGCCCAGCCCGACCGCGTCCGGCAGCGTCGCCGGCGCCTTTTCGCAGTCCGCCTGCCGCATCACGCGTTGGCCGACCATCCGCCGGCACTCCCGCACGTACAACTGGCTCGGCCACCCGCCCGTGTCCTTGAACTCGTCGCGCGGCAGCCCCCACTTCGCCACCTCCGCGCGCACCGCCGCCGGCACCCGCTCGTCCGTGCGCAGGAAGTACAGCATCCCGCGCTGGTAGTCCTCGTGCGCCCGCCAGATCTCGCCGCGCTCGGCCCACGTCGCCTTCGCGTACCGCTCCGCCCCTCCGCCGACGAAGTCCATCGACACCGCCCCCGCGTTGTTCACGTCCGTCTTCCCGCGCGGCAGCGGCGAAATCTTCAGCAGCCGCCAGGGGCCCCGGTGGAAGTCGGCGGGCGTGAACGGCTTGCCCGTCGCCGCCTGCGCCGCGATCAGCCGCGCCAGCACCTCGAACCGCTTCGCGTCGTAATTCTCCGGCGCCGCGACCGGGATCGGATCTTTCGTGACCAGGCAGAGGCGGAAGTTGTACGCCTGCAGCACCGGCGACGGTGCCCCCACCTCGCCGAGCCTCGCCCCCGACACCAGCGGGATCAACCCACTGCTCGCGTCGCCCGGCCTCACGTACGCGTCAATCACCGGCACGTTCTCACCGAACTCGTGAACCTTCTGGAACCGCAGTCCGGCTGCCGACTCGCCGTACTCAGCGCTCCCCTCGCGGTCCGACCGCGTCGTCACGCCGGCGGCCGCCAGCAGATCCCCCTCGTACGAGCAGTCGATGAACACCGCCGCCTCGACCGTCAGGAAGCCCGGCTCGGTCGCCTGTGCGCTCGGCGCCCCGCGCCGGTCCGGCGGCGCCTTGTCGAACGTCACCGACTTCACCCGCCTTCCTTCCCTCTCCGCCGACGCCAGCCGCGCCCCGCGCACCACCCGCACCCGGTCCCCCGCCGCCTTCACCCACCCGTCGAACAGGCTCTCCGCCACGTGCGGCTCGACCACCCACCCAGCGTTCCCGATCTTGTTCGTGTCGATACCCACCGTCTTGTACCGGGCCTTAAGCTCTTTGATCCACTTTCCCGCCAGCCCGCCCACCGGCCACTCCCCCACCTTGTAGTCGATCCACCCCAGCCCGCCGCTGGTCATCCCGCCCAAATGATTCGTCGGCTCGACCAGCACCACGCTCCGCCCCATCTCCGCCAGCGCCACCGCCGCCGTCACCCCGCCGGACGTGCCCCCGTACACGCACACGTCCGCCTTCACGCGCTCCGCGCCCGCGGGGGCCTGTGCGAACGCGCGACCAATCGGGAACGCGACCGTCACCCCGACCGCAGCAGTCAAGACCCGTCGACGCGAGACGTGAGGGGTAGGCATTCGGCACTCCAACGATCGCAGACCACCGTATCGAGGCTTGTGTCACTTCAGTGACCGAGTCCCTCGCGGCGCTGATATCTCCGGTACGGAACATCGTACAGAAACGCGCTCAGTTCCACCGCGCGCCGAACCCCGCGTTCCAACTCCACGTTCACGCGGGTGTCCGGATACGCGCGCCAATCCGCACACACCTTGTGCCGAACCGACTGCGTAATTGTATACCGATACGCGCGCCGGCACTGCACCTCATCCCGGATGCACCCGTCAAAATAGTCTTGTCGTCCCTTGGCGCCCCAGAACGGTCGCAACCGACCGAGCCCACTCTGTTCGAGCACGTCATTCACGAGTTTGGACACCGAACCGTGCAACTGTCGCATCATCTCCCCCAACTCGCGCCCGACCTTCATGTACCCGAGCGTGTGGTAGTGGTTCCCGATCAGCGTCGTTACCCACGGGACGAACCCGTGAGCCGCAGTGTATTGGTCAAACTTAGACCAGAAGATCGCGCGCGCCTCCGCTCCCTCGAACGCGAGGAATCCCTCCGCGCACCGTGACGTGATGAAGTAGATCTGGTTGTCCCGATACCAATGTTCGAACCGGTGGCGCCCCCCATGCACCCTCTTCTGCGACGGTCGACTTTTGTCCGTCCAGCTCATGTCGCGATCTTACCAAATCGCGATCAACTCGGTCACTAAAGTGACCAAGCCTCGACCTCAACACCCGCGTGCGAGGCTTGCGTCACTTCAGTGACCGAGTCCGTCATCGCGTCGAGCGGCGCTCCCCGACCTCGGTCCTCGCGGGTAGCCAATTGACACCCCCTCCACCCAGACCAGAATGACCTCCATGCGCGCCCTCCCCTCGCTCGTCCTCCTCTCCAGCCTCGCGCCGATTGCCCTCGCCGCCAAGCCCCCCGCCCCGGTCGGCGTTGCGATGGTCGCCAACGCCCCCGACTCCATCACCCTCGCCTGGTACCGCCCGCCCGCCGACGACGCGACGGGGTACGTCGTCTACGCCGCCGACAAGGCCGACGGCCCGTTCGCCAAAATCGCCACCGTCACCGACCGCACCGCCACCCACGCGGGGCTCAAGCCCGACATCACGCTGTTCTACAAGGTCGCCGCCACCAACGCCGACGGCGAAGGCGAGCCGACCAAGCCCGTCCAGGCCTTCACGATCAAGCCCGCCGCGCCCACGCCCTTCCCCGCCAAAGTTGCAACGAACATGTGCGTGTCACTGAACGCGACGATCAAGTGCGACTCGGCACCCGTCAAAGGCAAGCTCGAATCCCTCGTCGACGGATCGGATGCGACCGACTGCCGCCTGAAGGACACCTGCGACATCCGCATCAAGATCAACGCCGAGCCATCCATCGCCGACGCCGAATACCTCCTCGTCCACTTCCGCACCGGCCTGGGCCCTTACGACTTCGCCAACGACCCCTTCGCCCGCCCCCTCAAGGCCTACACGATCACGGAAAGTCGCGACTCCACCGACGGCGTCGACGGCACCTGGACCGAGGTCGCCAAGGGCACCAACACCTACCTCGACGGCGTCATCGCCATTCCCAACCACAAGCCGAAATGGATCGGCGTCCGCAACGCCGGCAAACGCGACCTGATCCTCTGCCGCCTCGACGTCTTCCGCGCCGTCCCCGCCGGCTTCCGCAACGACGCCTGGATCTTCACCGGCGACAGCCTGGTCGTCCAGGACCTCCCCGGCGGCAGCATCGAGGGCCGCACCGCCTTCTTCTCCGATTTGATCCGCAAGCGCCACCCCGACCGCTACCCCAT
>DATHXE010000655.1:0-2260 GCA_035459845.1 Tepidisphaeraceae bacterium
CAGATTTTCGCGGCGCTGCTCATGCAGCCGGTCTGGGCGATCGTGTCGAGCGTGTCGCAGACGAACAAGTCGATGGCGGCGCTGGAGCGCGTCTTCGAAGTGCTGGAACTGCCGAGGGACAAGCCCGATGCGCCGGGCGCGCAGGCCGCGCCAGCGCGCGTCGACCGGATCGAGTTCGACGGCGTCGGGTTCGAGTACCGCGAAGGCACGCCCGTCCTCGCGGACTTCTCGCTGAGCGTCCCGGGCGGGAGCGTCGTCGCGCTGGTCGGCCCGAGCGGTGCCGGCAAGACGACGCTAACGGACCTCGTCGCCCGGTTCTACGACCCGACGAGCGGCGCGATCCGCCTGAACGGCGTGGACCTCCGGCAAATCCAGCTCGCCAGCTACCGGTCGCTACTGGCCGTCGTGCAGCAGGAGACGTTCCTGTTCGACGGCACGGTGCGCGAGAACATCTCCTACGGCCGGCGCGGCGTATCGGACGAACTGGTCCGCGACGCCGCCCGCCGTGCGAACGCGCTGGAGTTCATCGACCAGTTGCCGGAGAAGTTCGACACGATGATCGGCGAACGGGGGTTCAAGCTCTCGGGTGGCCAGAAGCAGCGGATCAGCATCGCCCGCGCGATCCTGGCCGACCCCCAGATCCTCATCCTCGACGAGGCCACCTCCAACCTCGATACGGAGTCCGAACAGCTCATCCAGGCGTCCTTGAACGAACTGCTCAAGGACCGCACGACGTTCGTGATCGCCCACCGTCTGTCGACGATCACGCACGCCGACATCATCGTGGTGATGGAGAAGGGCCGGATCACCGAGACCGGCAGTCACGAAGAGCTCATGTCCCGCGGAGGCGCGTATTTCGAAATGGTCGAGCGGCAACGCCGGTCGATGAACGTGACGGACGTGTGGACGACTTCAAAGTAGCTCAACGTCGGAATGTCGAGCTACCTTTCGTGGTTCCATTCAAGCCATTTCCAGCCCGCGCATCGTCCCCGTGCTCGTCGCGAACTTGTCCGCCTCGATGCCCATCCGCTGGAGCATCGACACGAACAAATTCGGCAGCGGGTAGTTGTGCACCTTGTCGTACGCCAGGTGCTGGCCGTGCCGGAACCCGCCGCCGGCGAAGAGCGTGGGGAGGTTGGTCGTCACGTGCGTGTTGGCGTTCCCGAGGTTCGAGCCGTACAGGATCATCGTGCGGTCGAGGAGCGTGTCGCCCTCTTCCTTCACGGCCCGGAGCTCGGAGAACAAATTGGCGAGCAGCTTCATGTGCCACTCGTCGATCGCCTTGAGCTGGCCGAGCTTGGCCTCGGACTTCCCGTGGTGGGAGAGGTTGTGGTAGCCGTCGGTGATCTTGGCCCCGTCGACGTCGATGACCGGGGAGCTGACGCTGTCGAGCATGAGCGTGATCGCGCGGGTCGAGTCGGTCTCGAAGGCCATGCGGGCCATGTCGTACATGAGCTTGACCTTCTCCATGTACTCGCGCGGGCTGGCCGGGTCCAGCGGGCAGGGGGTCGACGTTCTGGGCTTGGCCTTGCGCTCCCAGTCCTGGCTCATGGCCATGCGCTTCTCGAGTTCGCGGACGGACGTGAAGTATTGATCGAGGCGGTCGCGGTCGCGCGCCCCGACGGCCCGGCCCAGGTCCTTCGCCTGCCCGCCGACCGCGTCGAGGATGCTCTTGCCGAGTTCGAGCTTCTTGACCTGCCGCTCGACCTCGGCGGGCGTGCCCTGGACGAACATGCGCTTGAACACGTCCGACGCCTGCTCCTCGCACGGGATCATCACGCCGCCCGCCGTCCACGACAGGCTCCGCGCCCCGCGCGAGACGTTCACGCCCAGCGTGAGCGCCGGGAAGCGCGTGAGGTGGCCGATGCGCTCGGCCATGTACTGGTCGAGCGAGATCGTGTTTTTAAACCCGCCCGAGCCCGGGTGCGGGGCGGCGGTCAGGAAGCAGTTGTCGGCCGGGTGCCCGCCGTCGACGTCCGGGTGCCAGACGCCGGAGAACACGGTGAAGTCGTCGCGGTGCTTTTCGAGGTGCTTGAGGTAGGGCGAGAGCGCGTAGCCCTTGCCGGCCTGCGTCGGGAAGAAGTAGTCGGGCACGAGGCCCAGGTTGTTGCAGATCGCGAGCATCCGGCGGGGCTTGCCGTCCGGCCCGACCGCGGTGGCCTTGGCGACCTCCGCGGCGGACGTGAACGCCGGCACCATTGCATCCAGCAGCGGCAGCGCGAGCGAGACGCCAGCGGCGCGGAGGAGCCCGCGGCGGGAC
>DATHXE010000656.1:0-3812 GCA_035459845.1 Tepidisphaeraceae bacterium
TGACGGCATCGAGCAGCGCCTGGTCGAAGTGTTTCTCGCCCTTGCGGAGCCCGGCGATAATCCCGTCCCGCAGCTCGTCCTGGGCGGCCTTGGCCAGGACCGCCTGCGTGTCCTTGTCCGGCAGCACGCCGACCGCCCCGCCCCGGCGGACGATGATCACGTACACGCCCTTGACCCCCGACGCGGCCGCCCGGGCCGTCGCGAACTTCGCGAGCTCCTGCCCGGCGGGCACCTCGTCGAACGTCTCGAAGACCGCCGACCGCCCGGCCTTCTTCGCCAGCACGTCGAGCCGCGCGGCCGCCTGCTCGCGCGCCGTCGCGGTGAAAAACCGCCCGCCGTCGTTGACGGGCGCGGCCCCGGCGAGCGGGGCGATCGCGAGTACGAGCACGAGCACGATGTGGGTCGGGTGGAACCTCATCGCGGCACGGTATGCCCGCGCACGGGGGGTTGTCCACGGTCGAGTTGCGCCAACGCCGCGCCGCCGATGCGCCCGACGTCCCGCGGCCTGCCGCTGCCGTCGCCTGCCGCCCGCTCGAACCCCGCGACCCGGCCGGCGACCGCGCCACAGTGAAGGCAGAAGGATAAAGGATGAATGTTCGCAATCCGCAATCCGAGATCCGCATTCCTCCGCTCGGGACTGATTTCGTCCTTCATCCTTCCTCCTTCATCCGTGTTCCCGCTACGATGCCCGCCGTGCACACCGACATCGCCCGCACCCTCATCACGCGCGACCAGATCTCCGCCCGCGTCGCCGAGCTCGCCCGCCAGATCGTCGCCGACCACGCCCGCCTACACACACCCGACCAGGGCGCCGACGTCGAGATCACCCTCGTCCCCATCCTCACCGGCGGGATGGTCTTCTGCGCCGACCTCATGCGCCACATGCCCGTCCGCATGAAGATCGGCCTCATGACCGTCTCGTCCTACCCCGGCCGGTCCCTCCGCACCCAGGGCTCCAGCCTCCTCCAATCCCAGATCGGCGAGATTCGCGGCAGGCACGTCCTCCTGTTGGACGATATCCTCGACAGCGGCGGTACCCTCCAACTCGTCGTCCCGCTGTTGCGCGAGATGGGCCCGGCGAGCGTCAAAACCGCCGTCCTTTTGCGAAAAGACCGCCCCGCGGCAAAAGAAGTTTCGGTAGACTACGTCGGCTTCGAGATCCCCGACGAGTTCGTCGTCGGCTACGGTCTGGACTACAACGACTACTACCGAAACCTGCCCGACATCGTCACGCTCAAGCAGTCAGTGATCGAACCGTAGGGTGGGCGCTGCCCACCGAGAGCCCGACCGGACACGGAGACGTTCGATGAAGAACCCCTTCCGCCTCCCCGACCTCACCCCCGCCGCCGAGGCCGCCGTCTCCGAATCGACCGCCGGCGCCCGCCGGTTCTGGCGCGAGCGGGCTTGCCAGTGCGCGACGTGCCACGACGCGCGCCTCGCCAAAATCGCCGCCCGGTCGACCGACACGACCGCCGCCGCCGCTGAGGCCGCCGCCGCCCCCGCCCCCACCGCCGCCGTCACGCCCGTCGGCGCACTCCTCGCCCGGCACATCCTCCGCGACGGCGAGATCGTCCTCCTCACCCTTAAGCCCTCCCTCTGGTTCGTCCTCCTGTCCTCCCTCAAGTTCGTCGGCGTCGTGTTGATCGTGATGCTCGGCGCCATCGCCTGGGAGGGCACCCGCACCCGCGAGTGGTTCTACGTCGAGGCCGCCATCTTCCTCATCACCGGCCGGCTCATGTGGGCCGTCCTCCAGTGGATGGGCCGCCTCTACGTCCTGACCGACCTGCGCATCATCCGCCTGTCCGGCGTGTTCCGCATCGACATCTTCGACTGCGCCCTGCGCAAGGTCGCCCGCACCGCCGTGATCATCTCCGCCCGCGAGCGCGCCTGCCTCTGCGACACCGGCACGATCGAGATCACCCCCGAAGACGAAACCTGCCCCCCCGCCCTCTGGCAGACCGTCAAGCGCCCCCACCACGTCAACGAGATCGTCCGCTCCGCCATCGCCAAGTCCAGGCACCACGGCCTCGGCGCCGTCGCGTGACGCGAGTTTTCCCAGCGAGCCCTACGTCAGCTTCCTGAGGAATTCGGCGGTGCGGTCGATGCCCTTGTCGATCTGCTCCATGCTCGTCGCGAAGCTCAGGCGGACGTGGGTGTCGAAGCCGGAGTCGTTGCCGGGGACGACGGCGACGTGGTTCTGTTCGAGCAGGGCGGCGGCGAAGCTGACGGCGTCGGTGATCTTGACGCCATTCGCGCTCTTGCCGAAGTAGGCGCTGACGTTGGGGAAACAGTAGAAGGCGCCCTGGGGGCGGACGCAGGTGACGTTGGGGAGGGCGGACAGGCGCTCCCACATGTGCTTACCCCGCTTCTCGAACTGCTGGCGCATGGCCTCGACGGACTCGGCCCCGCGCGGGTCGGTCAGGGCGGTGGCGGCGGGGTGCTGGATGAAGCTGGTGATGTGGCTGTTGATCTGCGACTGCAGCTTGTTGATCGCGTCGATGACCGGCTTGGGCCCGCCGATGTAGCCGACGCGCCAGCCGGTCATGGCGAAGCTCTTGGAGTGGCAGTTGAAGGTGAGGGTCTGGTCGATCAGGCCGGGGGCGAGGGTGGCGAAGCTGACGAACTTCAGGCCGTCGTAGACGAGCTTTTCGTAGATCTCATCCGAGAAGACGACGAGGTTGGGGTGTTTGACGACGACGGCGGCTAGGGCGCCGAGCTCGTCGGGGGTGTAGGCGTGCCCGCCGGGGTTGGAGGGGCTGTTGAGGACGAGCACCTTGGTCTTGGGGGTGATCGCGGCCTCGAGCTGCTGCGGGGTGATGCGGAAGCCGTTCTTCTCGTCGCCGGGGATGTACTTCGGCACGCCGCCCGCCAGCTTGACCTGCTCGGGGTAGCTGACCCAGTAGGGGGTGGGGATGAGGACCTCGTCGCCGGGGTTGAGAACGGCCATGAAGGCCATGTAGAGGCAGTGCTTGCCACCGGCGCCGGTGGTGACGTTCTCGGGCTTGTAGGGGAGCCCGTTTTCCCTGGCGAACTTGTCGGCGATGGCAGCCTTGAGCTCGGGGAAGCAGGGGGTGGGGGTGTACTTGGTCTGGCCCTTATCCAGCGCGGCCTTGGCGGCGTCCTTGACGAACGCGGGCGTGTCGAAGTCGGGCTCGCCGGCCCCGAACCCGACGACGTCGACGCCCGCCTTCTTCAGCGCGTTGGCCTTGGCGGTGACGGCGAGGGTGATGGACTCGGCAACGAGCGCGACGCGGCTGGCCAGCGGGATCATCGGGGCGGCTCCTGAGAGTGGGTAAAGGGTTGGAAAAGGTAAGGCAGGGGGGGCGGGGGGTCAAATGAGCGTTGGAGGGGGAAACGTGAACACATGAAACGTGAGGAGGGATCCGGAAGCGGTCGGTGAAAAACGGCGTTTGGCGAGCGGGCGCGGGCGGTTTGGGTGCGCAACGCATTGGTGACGATGGAGTTGGGCGAGGAACGCGGCCCGGGAAAAGCGGCACAAAGCGGGACGAATCGGTACAAAACGGTACTTTTCGGGACTTCTCGGTACCTACGGGAGATGAGGGCGAATGGGGTTTGGGGCGGGTGGTCGAAGTGAGTCGCATCTACCCTTACCGCGGTTGTCACGCGATCGTGTTGAGGGGCGCGCACGGAGCGAGGCTCGGGGGCGTGTGAAGCGTGAAGATTGTTTCGGATTGCGCGGGCGGGAGGGTAGCGCGGGAGTCGTGGAGTGCGCGCACGGCGGCGAACGCCCGGATGCAAAAATGAAGTAACTTCCCCGGGGGAAAAGGCACGGTCGGCGGCGGGCGAAACGA
>DATHXE010000657.1:0-7319 GCA_035459845.1 Tepidisphaeraceae bacterium
CCGCGACCGCGCCATCACCGCCGACCTCCCCGGCACCACCCGCGACTGGGTCGGCGAACCCGCCAACCTCGACGGCCTGATCGTCACCCTCGTCGACACGCCGGGCGTCCGCCCCACCGCCGACCCGATCGAATCCGCCGCCATCGCCGCCAGCGCCGCCCAAATCCGCGCCGCCGACCTCGTCCTGATCGTCCTGGACGCCACCCTTCCCCTCGCCCCACAACTCGCGGTCCTCGGCGACCATTCCAGCGTATTACGCATCGCCAACAAATCCGACCGCCCCCCCGCCTGGGACCTCGCCGCCCACGCCGACCTGCAAACGGCCGCCACCACCGGCCAAGGCATCGACGTCCTCCGCACCGCGATCCGCACCCATTTCGGCATCATCCCCGCATTCGACCCCACCACCCCGCGCTGCTGGACCGCCCGCCAGCGAGACACCCTCGCCCGCGCCGTCAACGACCCCCGCGCGATATCGGAGATGACCGCCCCGTAGGGTGGGCACCGCCCACCGTTCGTGTCAGATCCTGCGAATTCCCACCCCGCCCCTACCGCCGCCGCCGCCCCAGCAACGCCCCGGCCGCGAGCCCCACCACCGCCACCGAGCCCGGCTCCGGCACGCTCACGAACGACAAATCGTCCACCGCGAAGAACCCGTTCGTCCCGCCCGCCAGCGACAGCGACTTGATCGTCCGCCCCACCGGCGCCTCGAACCCGAAGAACGTGTCCGGCGACGACGTCGCGCCCGACCCCGTGTTCGTCGCCACCGACACGCCGCTCAGCGTCGCCGTCGAGTTGTCGTCGTACGTCACCGTCGCGGTGATCGTCCGCGTCGCGTTCCGGGCCAGCACCGTCACCCCCACGTCCGACAGCGGCAGCGAGAAGTTGTAGATCTGCGTCGTCGACGAATTACGCAGGTACGTGTCGCCCGAGATCGGGGTCGAGCCGATGTTGGTCGTCCGGTCGATCTTGTACCCGGTGCTGCCGGTGATCGTCAGCACGCCCCCGCCCGGGAACGACGCCACGATGCTCGAGTCGTCCGCGACCACCGCCGTGTCCTCGAAGTGGATCACCCCGCCCGTGCCCGCCGCGAACGCCGCCGCCACTCGCGGCGCGTGCGTCGCCAGCGCCACCTGCACCAGGTTCCCGCCGGCCGTCCCACTCGCCGCCGCGTCCACCGCGTTCAGGTTCACCGCCTGCTCGTCATACACCCCCGAAACGGTCGTCGTGATCGCCGCGCGCGCCTCCCCACCCGACACGAGCACTCCGGCCAGGGCGGCGGCACACCAACGGACGGCACCCGATCGCAAACCGTGGGACATCTTCATCTCCATCTCTCCTCTGCGTACGATCCTACTCGACGGCGGCTCACCGTCCATCCCCGTTCGGTGATACGCTACCACGCCCGTGCGGTTCAACGAGCCCCGCACCGCCGCATATGCATCAGAGCCGTTACAACCCGCCCCCGCGGGTGACCCGCTCACAAGGAGCCCCATGCGCCGCCTCGCCCTCGCCGCCCTGATCCTCTCCTCTACGGTGATCGCCCAGCCCGCGACCCCGCAGCCCAAGCCCGCGACGCCGCCCAAGAAGCCCGTTACCCCGCCCCCGCCCGATCCCAACCGCTCGATTCCGCCGGTCGGCAAGCCCCTCGCGCCCGCCGATCGCGCCGAGCTCGAGGCCGGGGTGAAGAAGCTGGGCGCCGAGATCGACGCGCTCAAGTCCGAACTGGCCGGCAAACCGCCGCTTCTCGCGCTGCTTCCCGACGTGCAGATCTACCACAACGCCGTCCGCTACCCGCTCCAGTACGACGAGCCGATCGACCCCAAAAACGCGCGCCAGGCGCTGGTCGACGCGGGGGAGCGAATCAAGCAGCTCCGCGCCGGCGACGTGAAGTGGGTCACCGCCTCCGGCCCGCGCGGCTACGTCTCCGCCATCGACGGCTCCGTCCAGCCCTACAACCTGTCCGTCCCCGCCGACTACAAGCCCGGCGACCCGAAGCAGTGGCGCGTCGACTTCTGGGCCCACGGCCGCAACGAAAACCTCACCGAGCTCGCCTTCCTCAACTCCAAGGTCAAGGACCACCAGCCGCCCACCCACTTCGTCGTTTACCTCTACGGCCGCTACTGCAACGCCAACAAGTTCGCCGGCGAGGTCGACTGCTTCGAAGCCCTCGCCGACATGAAGAAACGCTACGCCGTCAACGAAAACCAACTCGTGACCATCGGCTTCTCCATGGGCGGCGCCGCCGTCTGGCAGTTCGCCACGCACTACGCCGACGTCTGGGCCGCCGCCTCCCCCGGCGCCGGCTTCTCCGAGTCGCGCGAGTTCCTCAAGATCAAGCCGGAAGAGATCGCCGCCATGCAGCCGTGGCAGCGAAGCCTCTGGCACTGGTACGACTGCACCGACTACGTCGAGAACCTCGCCATGCTCCCCACCGTCGCCTACGCCGGCGAGATCGACGGCCAAAAGCAGGCCTCCGACGTCATGCTCCGCGAGGCCGAGAAGGAACACGTCAAGATCGAGCGCCTGATCGGCCCCAACACTGCCCACAAGTACGAGCCCGAAACCAAGAAGAAGATCGACGCCCGCCTCGACGAGCTCACCGCCAAGGGCCGCAACCCCGTCCCCGCCGACGTCCGCTTCACGACCTACACGCTCCGCTACAACAAGATGTACTGGGTCACCCTGCTCGGCCTCGAGAAGCACTGGGAGCGCGCCCGCGTCGCCGCCACGATCGAAGACGCCGGCCGCATCGTGATCCGCACGCAGAACGTCACCGCGCTCGCCATCGACCTCTCCGTCGAAGGGCTCGTCAAGAAACCCGGCGCGACTATCGCCGTCCTCGTCGACGGCCGCGAGTTCACCGTCCCCGTCGTCGGCCCCGTCCGAAAAGTAGCCGCGATTTTCGACCGCAAGATCGGCCCCGCCTTCGCCTGGTCCCTCCGCGACCCCGCCGCCCCCACCTCGGGCCTCACCCCGCCGCACTCGGCGCTCAATAAGACCCCCGGCCTCCAAGGCCCGATCGACGACGCCTTCATGACCCCGTTCCTCTTCGTCGAACCCACCGGCAAGACCGGCGTTGGCGCCGTCGACACCTGGGTCGCCTCCGAGTTCAAGCACGCCGTCGACCACTGGCGCAAGCAGTTCCGCGGCGAACCCCGCGTCAAGAAGGACACCGACGTCAACGCCGACGACATCGCGAGCTTCAACCTCGTCTGCTTCGGCACCCCCGCCTCGAACTCGATCCTCGCCAAGACCGACGACAAGCTCCCCGCCAAATGGGCCGCAGACGCCCTCACCTTGGCCGGCCACTCCGCCGACCCCAAGACCCACATCCCCGCCCTGATCTACCCCAACCCGCTCAACCCGAGCCGGTACATTGTCCTCAACTCGGGCTTCACCTTCCGCGAGTTCGACTATTACAACAACGCCCGCCAGACGCCCAAGCTGCCGGATTACGCTCTGATCGACGTGACCGCGCCGATCACGCAGAAGGCGCCGGGGAGAGTCGTGCACGCGGGGTTCTTTGACGAGCAGTGGGGTGCGCCGAAGCCTTAAGGACGTGCATTGGATATCCGCGGATCCGGGGCGGCGCTTCGGGCGGAGCCCGTGCACGGTGCCCCGGCTTGTTCGGAGTGCCGTCGGCGGGATTCAGGCAGCTTCTTTGCGCCTTCGCGTCTTTGCGGCCCCTCCCCGTCTTCGACCTAACTCACACTCCCCCTGACACTTCCCTCCGCCCAGTTTGACAGCCCCGCCGGGCCTTGCGAAACTAGCCGACGCTCGCACCCGTGACGACACACCATCGACCGACAGGAGTCCCGCGCATGTCCACCGTCTCGCGCCCCTCGTCGCCCCTTCGCCCGCTCGCCCACGCCGCGCTCGCCGGCCTCCTCTTGACCGCCGGCCTCGGCTGCGAGGGCTTCGAGTCCGATACGCAGAAGGCCGACAAGAAGGTCCGCGCCGCGGCCACCCAGACGGCCGCCAACTTGCGCCGGGCCACGGAGGCCAACCTCCAGGGCGCCGTTAAGGACCTGAACGCCGCGCTGAAGGAAAAGGACGCCGATGAGGCCCGCCGGATCCAGGCCCGCTCGCTCCTGGCCCAGTCCGAGTTCGAGCTCGGCGACCGCGCCGCGATCGACCTGATCGGCCTCGAATCCCTGATCGCCGGGAAGATCTGGGAGGTCGGGCAGGCCGGCGACCGCGTGCAGGCGATCAACCTCGAGGTGGACGCGCTCAACCTTGCCAAGCCGGACGAGACGCTCGCGGCGATCGCCAAGCAGCGCGCCGACCTCGCCGCCGCCGCCGACGCCGCCGCCAAGAAGGCCGGGGAACTGCAGTCGCAGATCGAGAAGGCCAAGGGCGAGATCGCCGAGTTGGCAAAACAGCAGGCCGCCCTCCGCGCGCAGGCCGACGCCGACCGTACCCGCGCAGCCACGCTCAAGGGCAAGGAACAGGCCGACGTGCTCGACGCCGTGACCGAGGCCGTCCGCAAGGCCGAGAACCTGGGCCACGAGATCTTCAAGCGCGCCGGCGCGCTCACCCCGCTGCCCGACTCGACGTCGGACACGCCGTGGGCCGACCCGAAGAACAAGCCGCTGCTCCCGCTGGAGCGCGACATGGCGGTCGAGAACCAGAAGAAGGCCAGCGCCGAACAGGCGATCGCCGGCCTCGCCGCGACGGAAAAGACCGTCAACGACGAGTGGGCGAACGTGCAGGCGAAGGTCGCCGAGCGCCAGCAGGCCGCCAAGGACACGGGCGCGCAGCTCGCCGCCAAGGCCGACGAGCTGGCCAAGCTCGAGGCCGACGCCGCCGCCCTGCGTGACACCGCCCTGAAGCACTACAAGAACGCCGAGACCGCCTGGGCCACGACCGTGACTGAGGCGAAAAAGCTCGGCGAGCGCATGCAGAAGTGGTCCGCCGACCAAAGCTACGCCCGGCTGCCCGAGTCGGGCGCGTGGAAGCAACTCGGCGAGGTTTACAACAATCACTACTTCCGCCTGCTGCAGGGCCGCGCGCTCGACCGCCAGGGCACGCGCAAGGCCGCGCTGGCCGTGCTGACCGACGCCAAGGCCCAGACCGCGGCCCGCGTCGCCCCGATCCTGACCAAGGCGTCGGTCCCCGCCCCGGCGACGCTCAACGTCCCGCCCGGCGACCCCGAGAAGACCGCCGCCAAGGCCTCGTTCGACGCCGCCCTCGTTCTCTACAAGGACGTGTTCGACCTCGGCGTCAACCCGGCCGCTCTCAAGGACGCCGCGCTGCTGTCGAACATGTTCACGCTCTACGCCGAGTACCAGCTGACGCAGGACGCGGCGAAGCTCCAGGCCGCCAAATCTGCGATGACCGAGTTCTTCACGCCCGACCGCATCGAGAAGGACCCGAAGCTGGCGGCGTTCAAGAACCAGCTGCCCGCCGACCTCCGGGCGTGAGGGTTAGAGGGGGCCCCTTGCATCCCGCCCCCCGCTTGCTATTCTGCCCCGCGTAAACAGCCCACGGGCGGCACACTCGTGCCCGCCGGTCTTTTCGAGAGAAAAGCCCGGCGAGGGAAGGCGGTGAAAATCCGCCGCGGACGCGCCGCTGTAAGGGACGATCACAGGTGCGGGCTGGTCACTGCAGTCGACGCTAGCGTCGGCCGCGGGAAGACCGACCCGGTCGGAGCCGTATCCGGTTCCGAAGTCGTGAACGCGACCACCCGTCCCGAGCCAGAAGACCGGCCCGAGGGCTCATGACCCGCTCGCGACGTGCGAGCGGGCAATACGGTTTCGTCCTCGCGATACGGGACGTGGCCGGGCATGAGCCTTCTGGCATGTGGCCGCGCATCTCGCGCGTCCGTGCCGTTCGACGTCCCGCCGGCCGTGGCCGCGCCAGACGCCGCCCGCCGGCTCTCCTCCCGCCGCCCCCATCCCGCAATCGCAAGGACCCACCCCTGTCGTGCCGCGCGAATCGGCACAGGAGCCCGGTCCATGTCCGCACCCGATCGTTCCGTCGTCCCCGTCCAACCCGAGGCCCGCACCGGCCCGGCCCTCCGGTTCAAGCTCGGCCGCGCCTGGGGCTGCTGCGGGGGTCACCCCCCGGCCGCCGCCCAACCCCCGCCCGCCGAAACCACAACCCCGAACGCGCCGGGGCAGAGCGAACGGGCTTTGCCCGAAGCGTCGCCCGGGATCGGTACGCCGCAGTCGGCTCTGATCGCGCTGGTCGTCGCGGCGCTGTCCTTGCTCGCGCCGTCGGCCGCCCGGGCTTACAACCCGCCGGCGGGCTATCAGAAGACCGGTCAAACCTTCTTCGGCTCGGCGGTCGCGTTCGCACCCGACGGCAAGGTCGCGGTCGGCACGGACAACTACGGCGCCGGCGGCGCTCAGGTCGCGGTTTACTCGTCGCTCGCCGCGATCGGCGGGAGCCCGGCGTACACGATCACGGCGCCGTCGTTCAAGGCGATCGCCGGGATCGAGTTCAACGGGGCGGGCGAGGTCGTGTTCGCCGAGAACTTCGGCGCGCCGGGCGTCTACAAGGCGACGCTCGCGGCGCCGGGGGCGGTCGCCCCGCAGGCGCTGGCGGCCGTGCCGGGCGTGGCGGACGTGACGATCAACGCCGGCGTCGTCTACGCGACGGTCTCGGGCGGGGCGGGCTTGAACAAGCTCGTGCGCGTCGAGCCGAACCAGACGACGACGGTCGTCGTGAACAACTTCGGCACCGGCTACGCGGGCGGCGTCGTGACCGACGCGGCCGGCAATTTCCTCGTTACCGATACCGGCCCGACCAACGTCAGCGGCGCGGCGACCGGGGCGGGACTGATCCGCGTGTACTCGTCGGCGTTCGCCGCCCTCGCGCCCGTCTCGCTCACCGGCGGTGGCGGGACCGGCGCGTTCGACGTCGCGCTCGACTCCGAGGGCCACGCGATCGTCTCGACCGGCGGAAGCCTGACCCACGTCGACTTCGCGGGCGGCACGCCGACCGTCACCAACTTCGGCACGTTCGACCCGGGCAGCTTCCCGTTCCCGACGTCGCTCGCGTACTACGGGACGCGGTTCGAGCCGTTCGACGGCAACGGAGTCTTGGTAGTGTCCGGGTTCACGGACGAGCCGGGAATCTTCGTGGTGCAGACGCCGGAGCCGGGGAGTGCCGTTGCGCTCCTCGCGGTGACAGGGGTCGTCCTCACGCGCCGGTCGCGGCGCAAGGAGGCGCGATGAACCGGATACGTCGATCGAAAGCCCGCGGAGCTTGCTCCGTGGGTTGTGGAGACCTCGGCAAGGCGTTCGTCTTGCTTGCGGCGCTCACGGTCCCTTCGGTCGCGTTCGCGGCGCCTTACGCGTCGGGCGTGTACG
>DATHXE010000658.1:0-7531 GCA_035459845.1 Tepidisphaeraceae bacterium
AGGACGACCACCTGCGCGTCGCCGGCGGCTTCGAGCACTGCGGGACCGTGAAATCCGCGGTCGAAGTGCGTCGTGTCCAGCAGCCCGCCGCGCCAGCCGTCCGTCCAGCGCAGGGCGGCGGAGACGGCGTCCATCTGCGGCAGTGCGCGTCGCGGGCCGACCGTGTGCACGCGCGCCCCGGTCTCGGTCGCGAGCGGTGTGACGGCGGCGAGTTGGTCGTCCCAGCAGATGACGGCGGCGCACGAAACGTTCCGGGCCCGCGACAGGCGCGACAGCGTCCACGAGAGCACCGGCTGCCCGCGGAACAGCCGCGACGCGCTATCGGCCGGCCGCGCGCTTTCGCGCGCCGGGGATTCGTGCAGCATGGAGAGGACGGCCGTCGCCTCCGTCACGCGGCCTCCTTGGACGGGGCCGGGCCCGCGGGCTTCGCGTACCGCGCCGCCTCGGGGTCCGTGAACGCCGTGAGCCGGCCGATCACCTCTTCCATCAGCTTCTGGAACTCGCGGGCCGCCTGACCGACGGCCTTCACGTTCTCCACGTCCCGTTCGATCTGCCGCTTCTGCAGGGCTTCGCCCGTGAGCTTGGCCGCGGTGATTTTGCGGTCGTTCTGGAAGCGCTGGAGTTCGGTCACCTGCGTGAGCTGGGTGATCAGGTCGTACGTCGGGCCCAGGCCGTCCATGCGGGCGCGGAGCGCATCCACCCGGGCGATCGCGCGGTTCACGCGCGGCTGGTCGTCGGCCAGGTGGTCGCGGATCTCCTCCAGCAGCGGGAGCGTGTCTCGGCTGACCATCTCGATCTCGCGGGCCTCCTCGCGCCGCGCCTGCAAACTCGCGACGCACTGGCTCGTGCGCAGCCACTGCATCCCGGGCTTGCCGTCGCCCGGGCGCTCGGCCGGCAGCGGCTCCTTGCAGAACTCGCGGATCGCGTCCGCCAGCGGCATGAGCGTCGCGCCGCGCTTCGCGGCCCCGCCCTCGGTGGCGTCGATGATCCGCGTCTTCGTGCGCAGAAAGTCGCGCTCGAACTGCTGCAAATACGTGAACAGGCGTTCTTCGGTGTACATCGGTCGGCCCTGGAAATCGGGGATCTTTCGGAGCAACTTGCGGTCGCGGGCGATGAATTCCCACTGCCTCATTTCGGGCGTGCAGAACCGCCCGAACTCGGGCCGCCACACGTCGTCGATGTTCGTCCCCGGCGCGTACGCCAGGCCGTCGCCGAACCCCAGGTCCTGCCCGACGAAGATGATCGGGTCGCACCCCAGGTGCTCGGCCAGGTAATAGGCGAGGTGGGCGACGGTCGACCCGCTCGATAGCCGCCCCTTGGCGGGCTGTGGTGCGTTCGCGCGAAGCAACCGGTCGGCGTAGTCGTTGCCCAGGATCGTCACCGGCCCGGGAAACGCCTCGAAAATTGCGTTGCTCGCCTTGGGCTCGGCGACGAGTTGGGTCTTCAAATCCGGCGGAAGCTTCTCGTAGTACCGGGCGGAAATGTCGTGGTAATCCAGCGCCGTCACGAACTGCGGCTCGATCCCCATCTCGATCAGCGGCTGGAGGATCGTCTGGACGGCGATGATCACTGCCTTGCCGTCGGCGTCCTTGAGGAACTGCTTGTTCTTCCGCAGCGACGGCCCCGCCGAGACGATGATCGCCGGCTTACCCTTGTAGGCGCTGCCGAGGTCCGACACGCTCGGCGTTGCAGCGTACCACGCGAGGTTGCGCGTGATGTTCTCCGCCGTCCGCCGGCCGTTGACCAGCAGCGTCGTCAGGCACGTCCGCCCGAACGAGACGAACTCGGTCAGCAGCTCCTGCGTCTGCCTGTAGAACGCCGGGTGCAGGCCGAGGCTGGGCGCGTGCACGAGCCCTTCGAACCCCATCGAGCACATCGCCGCGTACGGCGTCAGCCGCGTGAACAGCTCGCTCTTTTCCGCCCCCCGGCCGACCATGAAGCAGACGCGCCCCGAATCGATCAGGCGGGAGTAATCCCGCGCCCGCAGCGCCGCGCAGAGCACCCGCGCGTCCGCCTCGAACACGAAGTGCATCGCCTCGGCGCTGGCCGCGTCGAACAGCGCCTCGACGTGATACCCCAGGCCCATGCCGAGCACATAGAAGACGACGCACGACTCCGTCTTGATGCCCTCCGCGAGCCGGCGGGCCTCGCCGAGCGGGTCGTACCGGCTGTGGAGCGCGACCGTCTTCCCGTCCACCGTCCGCGCCAGCAGGGTCGGCGGCCCGCTCTTGGACGGTTCGACCACGAGCGACGGATCCGGCCCGCCCGCATCGGTCGCCTCGAGCTCCGCCGCGAGCTTGGGCTGGACCGCCCAGAGCGCGGCGAGGTTCCGCAGCCACGGCGCGTCGGGCGGGAGGACGAATCGATCGGTTGGGTCAGCGGAGATCGGCATGGGCGCAGCAAGACCGCGGAAAGCGACGAACGGAATGCTTCCTCAGAGTCGTTATCGGACGTCGGGCCACTTTTGGATTAACTCGCCCACCGGGCTCGGATCTCGACGCCGGACTCCCGCCGCCAAGCCAACGGATTTATGCGTGGAATGACGCGGGACGTCGGCGTTTCCATCGCTACAATTCCGCGGCAATACAAACGAGGGAACCCCATGACCGATTGGCTCTTCGATACCCCCTGGTGGCTCCTGGCCGGCCTGGCCGTTGCCGCCATCGCCCTGTTCGTCGCCGGGAACAACCGGCAGGACGCCGCCCTCAAGCGCCTCGCCGCCGCCGCGCTGGGGCTGGCGGTCGTCCTGTTCGCCGTCAGCTACTTTGTGGACACGCCGAAGGAGGTCGTCGCCAAGCGGACGCGCGAACTCGTGAGCGTCGTTGAAAAGAAGGAGTGGGACGCGTTCGGACGCATGCTCCGCCCCGACGCCCACCTGCGCCACCTGGGTAAACAGAGCCTGATCGACTTCGCCAAAGACAAGTCGAATCGCTACAACGTCCGCGACGCTCGTGTGACGTCCATGGACGTTCGATCGACCGGCGACACGATCATCGCCGTCTTTGATGTGGACGCGACCGTTGAGGTCCACGGCGCCGGCGGCTCCCCCAAAACCACGTGGCAGGTCACCTGGGTCAAGACCGACAACCAGTGGCTCATCCAAGCCATCGACGCCCTGAACATCCCGTTTATGGACCTCGGCACCCTTTTGTCCGGTTGGAAGTAGCGTCCCGACGCGCCGAGCAGGGAAGCTGGAAACAAGCCGGGGCACAGTGCACGGCTCCGCCCGAAGCGCCGCCCCGGATCGCTCGGTCGCACTCACCCCCCGAACCGCGCCGGACTGTACGCCCCCGCATCGATGTGCGTCGCCGCCCCCGTCGCCATCTCCGCGATCAGCCGCCCCGTCCCCGTCGCCAAACTCAGCCCGAGCATGTTGTGGCCCGTCGCCAACAGCGCGTTCGATAGCGCCGGCACCCGCCCGATGATCGGCAAACTGTCCCACGTCATCGGCCGCCACCCGTACCACGTCTGCGCCGGCCCGTCAGGCGGGGGGGATACGAGGTACGGCGCCGCCGAGTCGCGCAGCTGTTGTATACGCCGCGGCGGAATCGACTCATCATACCCCGCGAACTCCATCATCGAGCCGAGCCTATAGCCGCTATCGAACGGCGAGACTGCCACGCGATGCTCCGGAAACAGCATCGGGACCCGCGGGCACGGGTCCGGGCGCGACGTCGTCACCGAATACCCCTTCCCCTGTTCGATCGGGATCCGGCACTCGAGCTCGCCCGCCAGTTTCGGGCTCCACGCGCCGGCGGCGAACACGTACTGCTCGGCCGAAAGCTCGCCGGACGTCGTCTCCAGACCGACGATCCGCCCGCCCGACTTGCGGACGCCGGTGACGCGACAATTCTCAACGAACTCCACGCCCCGCGACGTGAGCCGGCCGACCCAGCTCGCATTGAGCAGGTCCGGCCGCACGGATGCATCCCCCTCGTAATGGAACGCGCCCGCCAGCCCGGGCCGAAGCGCCGGGTCCAACGCCGGCAGCGCACCGCCCTCGATCCGCTTCGCGCTGACGCCGAATTCCTCGGTGAGCAGGTGGTCCGTCTCGGCGAACGCCCGCATCCCCTTGGCCGTCCGCAGCACGTAGAGCAGGCCGGTCTGCTTCCACTCGCAGTCGATCGATTCGGCCGAGATCAGCCGCCGGTACTCGCTCATCGACGAGTCGAGGATCGCCTTGAGATGGTGGCCGGCCTCGATC
Organism: Tepidisphaeraceae bacterium; assembly: GCA_035459845.1. Lineage (GTDB taxonomy): Bacteria > Planctomycetota > Phycisphaerae > Tepidisphaerales > Tepidisphaeraceae > DASPKW01. Next base: position 4,205 of record DATHXE010000658.1, read on the forward strand.
ATCCGCCGGTGCGTACACCGCCGGGCGAACTGCCACATCCAGTTCCACAGCGCCGGGCTGAGGCGCGGCTTGACGCGGAACGGCGCCCGCGGGTTGAACAGCGACTTGATCGCCATCCCGATCGCGCCCGGCTCGGTCAGCGGCAGCACGTGGCTCGGGCAGACGTACCCGCAGTTGGCATATGAGCAGCCCGAGGCCAGTTTGCCCTGATCGATCACCGTCACGCGCAGGCCCGCCGCGTTCAGGTAGTGCGCGCAGGCGATGCCGATCACGCCCGCGCCGACGACGATCGCGTCCGGCCGATCGGTACTCATCGCCCCTCCCGGAGCACGATCCCCTCGGCGAACGGGTCACCCGGCTGGCGGAGCAGCGTCGACTCGGCGCACACGAACCCCCGCCCGATGATGGTCGGAACCACCCGCCCGTCGTTCCCGACGCGGTACGTCGCGGTGAACCGGCTCCCCACGATGCTCTCTTGCACCCACAACTCGCCCGGCGCGAGCTTCCGGTCGGCCGCCAGGCACGCGAGCTTGGCGCTGGTCCCCGTGCCGCACGGCGACCGGTCGTACGCGCCGCCCGGGCAGTAGACGAAGTTGCGACTGTGCGCGTCCGGCGCGACGGGCGGGCCGAAGAACTCGACGTGGTCGATCTCGCCGCCGTCCGCCCCGGTGATGCCGGCCCGATTCAGTGCGCGCCGCACGCGATCGGCGGCGTCCGTGAGCCGGGCGATGTTCTCGCCCGTCAGTTCGTACGGCGATCGTTCCACCAGGAAGAACCAGTTCCCGCCCCACGCCACGTCGCCGGTCACCACGCCCAGCCCATCCACCTCGACGCCCACGCCCTTCCGATAGCGGTAGCTCGGCACGTTCGCAATCGCCGCCCGGTTCGCGTCGATCAGCGTCGCCTCGACCACGCCCACCGGCGTCTCGATCCGGTGCGTGCCCGCGCCGATCCGCTCCAGGTATGCGAGCGTCACGACGACGCCGATCGTCCCGTGCCCACACATCCCAAGGTAGCCGGCATTATTGAAGAAGATCACGCCCGTCGCGCACGTCGGGTCGACCGGCTCGCACAACAGCGCCCCGACGACCGCGTCCGACCCACGCGGCTCGAGAATCACCGCGCGCCGAAAACCGTCCGCCTCTTTACGAAACCGGCGCACACGCTCGGGCAGCGGCCCGGCGCCCAGCGCCGGCCCGCCCTCGACCACGACCCGCGTCGGCTCGCCCTCGGTGTGCGAGTCGATCACGCGCGCGATCCGCTCGGCCGACGATGTCAGTCCGCTTTGCCCGGCCATCGGCTCCACCATTGTTCGAACTGCTCCCACTGTGATTGCGCGAACGCCCGCTGCGCCGGCGTCAGCGCGTCCGTCGGCACGAAGTGGTGCCCGTACTCCGGATTCCCGCCCAGGACCATCATGTACTTGTAGTACAGCACCAGGTCCGTCCCCTCGTCGAACGTCGACAGCACGCGCAACGCCTCGTCGAGTTCCTGCGCCAGCCGTCGCGCCCCCGCATCGCCCTTCGCCGCCCGCTCGCACAGCGCGATCAGCCGCAGCACCGGTCCCGGCAGCGCGTTGCCGATCCCCGTGATCGCCCCGGCCGCCCCGCACCGCACGAACCCGTGGAACACCTGCGTGTCCACGCCGACCATCAGCACCAGGTCCGGGTCGCCGCTCGTGATGAACTCGGCCGCGTAACTGAGCGACTGCGCCCCGCCGAACTCCTTAAACCCGACCAGGTTCTTGTGCTCCCGCCGCAGCTCCGCGAAGAGCTCCGCCCGCGTCTGATACCCGTAATACGGGCTGTTGTAGATCACGGCCGGCACGTCCCCGCCCGCCTTCAACACCGCCGAGAAGTGCGCCCGCTGCGCCGCCGGCGAAATCCCTCGCGACAGCAGCCGCGGGATGATCATCAGCCCCGCCGCCCCGACCTCCCGGGCGTGCGCCGCATGTGCCGCCGCCTGCCGCGGGCTTTGCGCCCCCGTCCCGACGACCACCGGCACGCCCGCCTTCGCCAGCCGCGCCACGCCCTCCTGCCGCTGCTCGTCCGTCAATAACGGCCAGTCCCCCATCGACCCGCAGTACACGACCGCCCGCATCCCCGCCGCCACGAGTTCCTTCCCTTTGGCCACCAGCGCATCATACTCGACCGCCCCGTCCCGCGTGCACGGCGTCATCAGCGCCGGAATGCACCCCCGAAAAACCTGTGTCGCCGACATAACGGTGCTCCTGCATCCCCCGGGCTGGCCGCTTCAGCGGCTAGTGCTCCCGCCGTCATGCTACCGCTGTATCGACTCGCGTCTTGCACGATTGCGCCGCCCACCCTTGAAAATGCGCACAATCCCCGCGCACGCCAAGTTAAATCCCCCAATCCCCCCCCTGCCACTTCCGAGCCAGCGCGTGGTCCGTCAAATCGAACTGCAGCGGCGTCACCGTGATCCACCCCTCCTTCAGCGCCGCCACGTCCGTGTCCCCCTCCGTCTCGACCAGCTTGAACACGCTCGTGTTCCAGAAGTAGTCGCGGCCGCGCGGGTCCTTCCGCCGCTCGTACGTGTCGACCCACGGCCGGGTGCACTGGCGGACGATCTTGATCCCTCGCGGCTCTTCCCCGGGCTGAAGCGCCGGGACGTTCATCGTCGCCACCTGCCCCTTCTGTAGCCCGGTCGCCAGGATCTTCTCGATCGTCCGCCGGGCGTACACCGCCGACCGCGCGTAGTCCGTCTCCACGTCGCTCTTGAGGTACAGCGACACCGCGACCGCCGGCAGCCCCAGGAACGCCGCCTCGATCGCCGCCGCCACCGTCCCGCTGTAGATCACGTTGATCCCGACGTTCGTCCCGCTGTTCATCCCCGACACGACCAGGTCCGGCGGCTCTCCGGCGCACAACTGGTTGATTGCCAGCTTCACGCAGTCCGCCGGCCGACCGTCCACCGCCACCCCCTCGAACGTATCCTCCACGCGCACCCGGCTAGTCAGCAGCGGCGTCGCCATCGTGATCCCGTGCCCCGTCGCCGACTGCACCGTCTCGGGCGCAACGACCGTCACGTCGCCGAGCTTCGACAGCTCTCGGTACATCGCCACAAGGCCGGGAGCGCGGATGCCGTCGTCATTAGTAAGCAGGATTCGCATGGGGTGGGGAAGTATAGGGACGGGATTGCCCATTGCCCATTGCCCATTGCCCATTGCCCATTGCCCATTGGCCATTGCCGATTGGCCATTGCCGATTGGATTTCCTACTGACTACTGACTACTGACTACTGACTACTGACTACTGACTACTGACTACTGACTACTGACTACTGACTACTGACTACTATCTACACATG
>DATHXE010000659.1:0-15283 GCA_035459845.1 Tepidisphaeraceae bacterium
CACACTGCGGCCCCCTTGCCCGCCACACAAATACTCTCGATCCGAATCTCCTCCGTCGTCGAAACATCGAACACCGGCTCAATCTCCAGCGAATGCTCCCCGTCCGCCAACCCCTCCGCCAACACCATCACCAAATGCGCATTCCCCCCCACGCGCCGCCCGAACTCCCCCGCGTCCCATTCGTGCGCCACCACCTTCCCCTGCCCGTCCTTCTTAGGCACCCCCTGACCATCGATGATGACCCTGAACTTGCCCGACTTCATCGTCGTCTCCCCAAACAACATCACCGTGCTCCCCTTGAACTTCACCGCGAGTCGAGCAGGCTGCGAACGCGGCCCTTCCTTCCCCTCGCCCGTCCCCGCCACCGCCTGAACATCCTGCCACCGCGACATCAGCATGTCGAAGAACGCCGACGTGAGGTTCGGCGTCCCCGCCCGCCACCCCGCCGGCAGTTGCCCCGCTTCCTTCGCCACCGCCCACCGCACGCTAGTCATGTACGTGTCCGCGTGCAGCATCTTCTCCGGCGGCGCACACACCTGCTTCGCCCCGATCGCCGACTCCAGCGCCCCCCACGCCGCGTCCGCGAACAACTCGTATCCCCCATTCCCCGGATGCACCCCATCGTGCGGCCAGATCTGTTTGACCGTGACCGCCCCCGACTTCACCCGCTCCTGCGCCAGCACAATCGCATCCCCGCACGCCGTCCCATACGCCTTCGAGATCGCCAAATGCGCGTCCCGCCGGAGCATGCCGTCCGTCTTCCCCTTGGCCACGTCCCACATGAACGGGAAGATCACCTGTACCACCGGGCACTTCGCCTCGACGATCACTCTGCGCACAATCGCCTCGTACGAAGCCAGCGTCTGGGGCGTCGCACTGTTGATCCCGTCGTTCGCCGAGAAGTCCACGAACACCAGATCGGGTTTGTACGCCAGCACGTCCCGGTCCAGCCGGAACACGCCGAGTTGCGACCCCGTCCCCCCGATCGCCGAATCCCGGAACGTGAAATGGGCGGCCGGGTACTTCGCCCCCAGCCGCCGCGCCACCACCGCCCGATACGAGTAAAGCAGCGGGTCCGTCGCGTTCGCCCCCCAAGTCAGCGACGCCCCGTGAAAGACGACGACCAGCTTTTCCCCCGCCCGAGCCCGCCGATCGAATTCCGCAAAGTCCGCGCGCCGCCCCTCCTCCGCGCGCACGCCCACCGAACCCCACGCCATCCCCACCACAATCACCCACATCACGACAAGCCGCATTCCGCCTCCGTAGGGTGGGCTCCGCCCACCGTTGCTCGCACGCCGCGTCCCCTACTTCCCTTCAAACACCGCCTTCCCCCACGTCACCCCCTTCGAAAACTTCGCCGGCCCCGCCGCCGAATTCGCCACGTCCACCAAGTGCCCGCGCGACAACTTCCCGTCCCGGTCGCTCCAGTGCACCGTCCACTGCGACGCCATCACCTCCCCACCCTTCGGCGCCGCCGCATTGAGCACCTCCCACGGGATCGCGTACTCCAGCGTGTACCCCAGCCCGTCCGCGTCCTCCCGGAACGCCCCCTCCCACGCCACGCCGCCCGGGTCCATCCGCTCGCCATGAAAATCCATCCCGTACGCCACGTGCAGCCGCGCCTTACCCGTCGGCCGATGAAACCACATCGTCAAATGCACGATCCGGTCGCTCCGGTCCTGCGGCCGCCGGCCCCACTCCGGGTGCTTCGAGTTTTTCTCCGACGTGCCGATCGCGTCCAGCGGCCAACCCGCCTTCGGGTCACTCGCCAGCCGCACGATCACGCTCCCCCCGCGCCACGCGTACTCGTCCTTCGCCGCCCGCGGGTCCACCGTCGACCGCATCGGCGCCGGGTCGCCCACGTGGGCCCCGATGTACAGCCGCCCGCCGTCGTACCGCATCCGCCCTTCGACGAAGTGGCTGGTGTCGTACGGCGCCACGCACACGCTGCGAAACGCGCCGGCGGCGCCCCAGTCCGCCAAGTCCCCGTCCACTCTGATCCCGGTCGCCGCCGCCGGGATGACCCGAACGCTCTCGACCTGCGGCTGGTTGTACACCGGCCCGCCCGGCTGTGTGTTGCTCCCAGCGCCCGGGAACATCCGCACGAACCGCTCCGGCTGAAACGGAATGTCCCGCGCCGCCGACGCGCTCTTGCCCGCCACCGCATGATCGATCGACATCGCGTCGCCCGCGTGCAGCCGCTGATCGCGCTTCCCGCCCTCCGCGCTCGTCCACTCCGTCACGACGAGCCCACGAAACACCTGCACTTCCGTCCCGCCCCCTTCGGCGACACCGACGCCAAACTCCGTCCCCAGATCCACCACCCGCGCCGTCGGCGTGCTCACCGTGAACCCCTGCGCCCCCTCCGGCACCGTCGCCACCAGTCGCCCCGCCAGCAGCGTCGGATCCCCCTTCAATGGCACGTCGAGTTTTACCGGCGCCTCGAGCACGATCCGCACGCCGTTGGTCAGCGTCAGTTCCGCAAACCCTTCCACCAGTTCAAGCTCGCCCGGCGAGACCGTCGCGCCGGCGACCACGACGCCACCCCCGGCGAGCTTCGCCCCGGTCGCCCGTGTGAACTCGCCGACGCGAACGATGTTCCCCTCCGGCGTCACTTTCCCGACCGGCACGTTCCGCCCCAACATGACGGCCGCCGCGACTGTCACTCCGACCAGGAGCACCGCCGCCACCCGCGCCCGGCCGCGGCGCCACCAGGCACCCCGCCCATCCTCCGTCCTCGTGTTCTGCAAGAGAGCTGGGACCGCACCACCCGTCGACCCCGCATCGTCCCGCGCCGCAGCCGCGCGGTCCACCGGCCTCATCGCCGTCAGCCCTCCCCCCGAGCCGTACGTCTTCAGGGCAACGTGCAGGTTTACCAGTCTCAGGTATTCCGCGCGCGCCGCCGGATCCTCGCGCAACATGGCGTCCAGCCGCTCGACGTCGTCAGCCGACGCCGCTCCGTCCAACACCCGCCCCGCCAACTCGTCGAATAAATCGCTCACGACCACCCCTCCGCCGCCAGCCGCCGCTGGATGCACTTGAGCAACCCGCCGCGAATCCGATTCAGCGCCTTGTACACCGCGTTCGCCGTCCGTCCCTGCTCCTCCGCGATCCGGTTGACCGACCCTTCCGGCGCGTACGCCCGCCCGAGCATCTCCCGGCTCGGGTCGTCCAGCTTCTCCAGGCACCCCCGCAGCGCCACCCGCTCGGCCTCCATTCGCTCCGCCGCCGCCTCCGATTCCCGCGCCAGCGTGTCGAGCAGGTCCGCCGCGAACACGTGTTTGTCCCGCCCGCGCTTCCGCACGTGGTTCATCACGTGAAACCGCGCCACCTGGCACGCCCACGCCAGGAAGTTCGTCCCCGGCTCGAACTCGGTGAACTTCCGCCACATCACCGCGCTCGCGTCCTGCACGATGTCCTCGGCGTCCGACCAGCTCGGCACCAGCGACAACACGTACCCCAGCAGCGTCGTGTGGTGCCGCGCCAGCAGCGCGGCGAAATCGCCACGCCGGTCGTCGTCGGTCAATTGCTCGTCCTGCCGGGCCATCCGCACCATCCTAACGCCACACGCCACGAGAGCGCGCGCATCAGAATGTCCCCCACCCGTCCGATTAGCCCAACGAAATCGTACGTCTCCCCCGTTTAGCCGCGACCCGTAGGGCAAGCGCCAGCGCCGCCCGCAGGGGAGCGCGTCGCAGTCCAACAGTCGCCGATCCCCTCATTCACGGCTGGTCCGTGCGCCACCGCGCCGCCGGCCACTTCGCCAGCTCGGTCACGCTCCCGAAGACGTTGGTCGATCCGGGAATCTCCCCGCCCGGCATCTCGCCCACGTCCATCGTCGCGGCGTGACCGTCGAAGTACAGGATGTTGCACTGCTTCTGCCGACCGTGCCGGGCGTTGATCCGGTTCGCCCCGTTATCGGTGGACGACGGGGAATACGGCAGGTTGTAGAACAGCCCGTCGAACAGCCAGACCATCGCGCTCGAGTTCCTCACGCTGCCCACCTTGTTGAACGCGAAGTCCTTCGCCCCGTTCTTGTACGGCTGGAAGTGGGCCGGCGAATAATACTTGTCAGTGTCCTTCCAGTCCGCGTTCAGCCCGTACCACGTGTCGACGATCCGCCCGGTCATCGACGACTGCGTCCGCCAGCACCGGTTGCCCAGCCCGTCCGTCCGCGACTTGGGGAACGGCTTGCTCATGCTCACCGAATACTCCGACCCGACCTGGTCCGTCGACCCGTTCGGACAGAAGAACGCCGTACCGTCCGGGGCCGGCGGGTCCGTGATCGTCTTGACCTCCGGAGCCTGCATGTAATTCAGGTTGACCAGGATCGTCGCGTAGTTCTCCGTGTTCGCGCCCGACGACGGGTCCTTCGTGTACCCGCCCGGCAGCAGGGTTCCCTTGAAGTCCACGGCGTACGTCGCCCCCGCCTGCCCGATCTGCCGCAGGTTCGACAAACACTTCACCGTGTTCGCCTGTTCCCGCGCCTTCGAGAGCGCCGGAAGCAAGATCGAGATCAGCAGCGCGATGATCCCGATCACCACCAGCAGCTCGACCAGCGTAAACCCTCTGCCATTGTCGCGCGATTCGACGGACATGCGTGCGCCTCCAGGAATCCCCTTTTTGTCCTCCCCGGGATGACGTGTCCACCCTCCAACGTACGCCGCCCCGCCCGATGTGACAAGCGGAAACGGCCACGCCGCGGGCAAACCGATCCGCTAACGTGGGGCCGGTCACCACCAGGTATATCGGCCCCCCACCGTCATTCCCGCAGCCCGAACTCGTTCAGCCGCCGGTGCAGCGTCCGCCGCGAGATCCCCAAATGCTTCGCCGCCTCCGTCCGGTTCCCCCGGCAGCTCTCCAGCGCCTTCATGATCGTCTGCTTCGACAAATCCTTCAGGTTCAGGTCCGACGTCTCCTCCCCGTCCTCATCCTCAGTCACTCCCGGCCGAGGCCGGTCGCGGAAGAACTTCTCCGGCAAGTCCTCCGCCGACAGCGTCTTCCGCCCGCTCAGCACCAGCACGCTCTCCAGCGTGTTCTTCAGTTCTCGGACGTTTCCGGGCCAATCGTACTTCACCAGCGCGTCCAGCAGCGACCGATCGATCTCCCGCGGCTCGAACCCGTTCGTCCGGCAGATCTCGTCCAGAAAGTACCGCGTCAGCAGTGGCAGATCCTCCGGCCGCTCGCGCAGCGCCGGCAGCCGGATCTGCACGATGTTCAGCCGGAAGAACAGGTCCTGTCGAAACGCGCCTTCCTTCGACTGCTGCTCCAGATCGCGGTTCGTCGCCGCCACGATCCGCACGTCCACCTTCTGCGGCGCCGTCGTTCCCACCGGCGTGACGGCCGAGTCCTCCAGCACCCGCAGCAGTTTGCTCTGCATCGCCAGCGGCAACTCCCCGATCTCGTCCAGCAGCAGCGTCCCCCCGTCCGCCGCCTGGAAGTACCCGCGCGTGTTCTTCTCCGCCCCGGTGAAGGCACCCTTCTCGTGCCCGAACAGCGTCGACTCGATCAGGTTTTCCGGGATCGCCCCGCAGTTGAGCGCCAGGAACGCGCCGCCCTTCCGCGGGCTCGCCTCGTGCAGGGCCCGGGCGACCATCTCCTTGCCCGTGCCCGATTCGCCCGTCACCAGCACGGTCGTCTTCACCGCCGCCGCCCGGTCGATCACGCTGAACACATGCTGCATCGCCGGCCCCCGCCCGATGATGTGCCGGTAGTGCCACCCGTCCTTGAGCTGCCCGCGCAGCCGCGCCACCTCCTGTTTGAGCCGCTTATCCTCCGACACCTTCCGCACGTGCAAAAGCAATTCGTCCGGGTCAAGCGGCTTGGTCAGGTACGCCGCCGCCCCCGCCTTGATCGCGTCCACCGCCTGCGGGATCGTCCCGTACCCCGTCATCAAAATGACCGCCGTCTCCGGGTGGTTTTGCGTCACCCAGCGGAGGAGCGACCGCCCGTCCACGTGCGGCATCATCAGGTCCGCGATCACCAGATCCGTCCCCGGCTCGAACCGGTTCATCGCCTCCCGCCCGTCCGCCGCCGTCGCCACGGCGTACCCCTCGTCACGCAGCGCCCCCGCGACCGCCTCGCGCACCGACGCGTCGTCCTCGACCAGCAGAATATAAAACCCACTGTCCGGCATCACTCTCACATCATACGCACGATTCTTCACGCTGGGTGCCATGGCCACGCGCCGGATCGCATCCGAAGTTCATCGACCGTCGTCGCGTGGCCATGCCATCCCGCGAACAGCATGGCCACGCGACCGCACCCCCGGTACACCGGCGCCGTCAGGCGCGTGGCCATGGCACCCACCTCCATCCTCCATCCTCCATCCTTCCGCCTTCATCCTTCCGCCTTCATCCTTTCTTCCGATCCCTCCGCCAACGGCAACCTCAACCGAAACGTCGTCCCCCGCCCCACCTCCGACTCCACCGCCACGCTCCCGCCGAAGTTGTCCACGAACCGCTTCACCAGCGCCAGCCCGATCCCGTGCCCGTCAACCTTCGTCGTCTGGAACGGCTTGAACAGCCGCTCGCGCATCTCCTCCGGAATCCCCGGCCCCGTGTCCGCCACGTCGATCGTCCCGAACCCGTCGTCGCTCCGCCCGACCGTGATCGTGATCGACCCGCCGCTGCCCATCGCCTGCTGCCCGTTGAGCACCAGGTTCATGAGGATCTGCCGTAGCGCGTGCGGGTCGCACGTCGCCTCGACCGCCTGCCCGGGCGTCGCGACGGTCAGCCGCGTCGCCGTGCTCCGCAGCATCTCCTCCATCACCCCTTTGAGCCGCTGGGCCGCTTCGGCCAAATCAACGCTCTGCACCCGCAGCGAAACCGCCTTTTCGTGCGCCAGGTAATCGCTCACCAGCTGCTGGATCCGCAGCAGTTCCGAGTCGATCATCTCGGCCGTCCCGCCCACCTTCCCCGGGTTTTCCGCGTTCTTCTTGAGCGAGTGCAACTGGAACCGCAACGCCGCCAGAGGGTTGCGGATCTCGTGCGCCAGCACCGCCGCCGTCAGCCCGCGCTCGGCCATCATGCCCTGCTGCTCCATCTCGGCCTTGCGCTGCACGGCCCCCGCCCGCTGCCACGCGTGGTACCCGAAGATCCCGACCACCGACAGCGCCACGAACGCCGTCGCCGTCCACGCGACCACCCGCTTGAGCAGCGGGCCCTCCTTCGTCCAGAAGTCGTGCGAGATGCGGTCGCGCGACAGCTCGACGTACGTCGCCCCCCGCACCCGCCCGTCCTGCTTCCACGGGAGCAGGAACCGGTACGCGTCGTCGTCCTTCCCCTCCATCGGCCCCTCGGTCAGCTGCCCGATCTGTTCGGCCGTGATCCCCGGCACGCTCGACTGCGCCCCGCGCACCGGCGCCAGCGCCGCGATCTCCACCGGTCGCCCCGGCTGGCCGTCCGGCCCCATGTCGTACTGCACGAAGTAGAACACCGCCGCCCGGATCGCCGGGTCCGCCCGCATCTCGACCGCCAGCGCGTTGAACAACTCCTCGTCGATCACCTGCCGCGGCTGGAGCCGCCACGGGTTGATCCCCCGCGCCCGCGCCTGGGCGACCTTGATCTGCACCGGCTGCTCGACCCGCCGCGCCAGCGACTTCGCGTTCTCCGCGATGTCCCGGTCGTACGCCGCCCGCAACACCAGGTAGCTCCACGGGACCGTCAGCGCCCCCGCCACGGCCACCAGGCCGAGCGACACCATCCACCCGCGGACCGATTTCCAGGAAGTCTTCACACGAAGTCGATCGCGCGCCTGTTTAGCCGCGACCCGTAGGGCAAGCGTCAGCGCCGCCCGAAGGGGAGCGCGTCAACGGTCAGGGGCGCGACGACGTCTGCTGATCGCCCCGCACGATTCTATCCACCGCCGCGAGTAATTCCTCGGGCGACACCGGCTTCACCAGCACGTCCGATAACACCGACGCCGGGTACCGCCCGCGCAACTGTTCCACCGGAAACGCGCTCATCACGATCGCCCGCACGCCCAGCCCGTCCTGCGCGATCGCCCGCAACAGGTCCGCCCCGCTCCCGTCCGGCAGGTTCATGTCCAGCAGGCACACCGCCGGGCGCAGCCGCTGGAGCATCTCCAGCCCCGCCGCCCGCGTCCCGGCCACGTGCGTCTCGAACCCCTGGTCCGCCAGAAACTCGCGAAGGGTCCACTGGAGGGACCGGTCGTCTTCGACCAACAGGATGGAAACGGCGGCTGCGGACATCGGAACAACAGACATGACGGAACCCGGAGCAACCCGGGTGCCATCGGCCGGCCCGGCGGGGCCGCTTCAGCGGCTCTGTTCCCAGCACACAGTGCACCCCCAATCCCCATCACTAGTGCCAACCCGACTCATCCGTTGGCACGATTTGCGGCCGTGGCACACCCATGACACACCCATGATCCCGCACCACGGCATCGAAAACACATTTCCGCCGCTGGTACGACCCTTGCCTAAGGCTAGGCAGTCGCAAGGACGGAGTAACCCGGAAACGGGTCCGCCGACCGGGCGACTTCGAACAACGAACCTTTTCGAGGAGGCCCGCTGCCCGTATTCGGGGATCCGCAAACCGATCCCCAGCTAGTTGTGTTCTTCCCGGACGGGAGTCGCCATTGCCCAATGGCGGCTCCTTTTTATTGCGCCCCCCGGGAGCCGTTGCGATCGCGCCGCAAAGACGCGAAGGGCGCAAAGGGGAGATATGAAGCGGCTTGGTCACCTCCGGTGACCATGTCTGCCGCCACGACTCGAATTTCGCGCCGACGAACCGTCCCCGACCTGAGACGTTCTCTTCTTTGCGCCCTTCGCGTCTTTGCGGCAGCTTCTTTCCGCATACCCCCGCGCACCCCCTCACTTCACGTCCTCCAACTCCTTCGCGAACTGACTCCCGTCCTGCAACGTCGAGAAGTCCGGAGGCGGTAGTTCGACGTTCACCGCGCGCCCGCACGCCGGGCATTTCCCCTCGGCCCCTTTCAGGTCCGCCAAACAGTGCGGGCACTTTCCGGCCAGCGGGCTGGCGCGCATCTCCGCCTGCCAGTAGTTCGCCCGCCGGACGCACCAGAGCCCGAACGCCCCGAGCGCCGCCACGAACAGCACGTACCCGACCGGCTTGGCCTCCCACCCCGCGTGCCCGACGTGCCGGACCGTCATCTCGACCAGCTTGGCCGCCCCGATCAGCGCCGCGACCGCTCCGACGACGTAGTACGTGCGGCTGCGGATCGCGCTCCGCTTGGTCGCCACGATCTGCCGCATCCGCAGTGCGTCCAACTCCTGCTCGCGCGTCATGTCGCGCAGCGCCAGCCGCCGCCCCTCGCGGTCGTCGTCCTCCCCCTCGTCCGCCGGCCCAGGAACCTCCGTCGACCCGTCCACCGCCGGCAGCACGAACGCCCGCCCGCACGTCGGGCACGGGACCATCGCGGCCACGTCGCCGGCCGTCGCCTCCAGCGCCTCGTTGCACGCAGGGCAGTGGACGGTGATCGCGACCGGCGGCGCCGTTACCTCGTCGGGGGGATTGGGAGAAGTCTCGCTCATCGGCTCGCACTACGTTAGCAGAACAGGCCCGCGGTGCCATGTCCGCACCCCGCGCCGGCTCCTCCGTTTCGCCCGCGACGCGAAAGCGGCATGGTCACCTCCGGTGACCATGTCCTCCGCCCAACCCCACGTCCACATCCGACCACACTTCCGCGTTTCACGTTTCACGCTTCCCCTCCCCAACCGCCTCCACCAGCCGGTCCACGAACGCCGCCTGCGCCGCGTTCAGCTTCTCCTTCGCTACCCCCGGCGAAACGAACTCCGCCCGGTCCACCTCCGGGATCGTGATCCACTTCCCCGACCGGGCCGGCCACTCCATCCGCATCGTATTGCTCGCGCACGTCGCCGGGTCGCAGTCCCCCTCGACCGCCCACGCGTGCACCACCTTCCCCGACTTGAGCCGGACCGACCCCAGCGCGATCGCCGGCCCGTCCGGCGCCGCGAACCCCAGTTCCTCCGCGAACTCCCGCCGCGCCGCCGCCAGCAGATCCTCCCCCGAGTTCACCTGTCCCTTCGGCAAGCTCCAGGCGCCCAGATCCTTGTTCTGCCAGAACGGACCCCCGGGGTGCACGATGAGCACTTCTATTCCGGGTGTCCGGCGAAACATCAGCAATCCCGCGCTCGTGACCGCCATGCCCAATTGTAGACCGCCGTCCGGCCCCGTTCCGCACCCGCGACGTCCGATTGGGCGCCGGCGGCCGACCCGAGTGGCGCCACCGGCCGTACCCGTTTGTAGTTCCATAGGGGGCGGACCCGACGAGGAGTGATCGCCATGGTGAACACCCGAGCCGCGAAGATTCTGACCGCATCGCTGCTGGCTCTGGCCCCCGGCCTGCCCGCGCGGGCCGACGTCGTCGCATTCTTCGACCCCGCCCAATCGCTCGTCCTCGACACGTCCGGCGCGACCTCGGACCGCTACACCACCGAGGGCTTCACGTTCACGTGCACGCGCGACAAGTTGTTCAACGGCGGGGGCGGGGGTCCCCCCACGGGCCGGTTCCTTTCCGTCGACTGGCCCGACGGCGTCCAGGCCCAGGCCGTCACCGTCGGCCCGACCGGCCCCGCCAAGGTCATCGTCCGCCGGGTCGACGCCGACACGTTCGACCTACCCGCCTTCACCCTCAAACTCCTCGCCAACACGTTCGGCGCCGGCGGGGCCGTCGAGGTCATGCCCCAACTCGCGGGCGAAGACCTGCTCGCCGACCCCGTACCGTTCGACGTGTCCGGGTCGGCCGGTGTCTCGTTCTCGTTCGGCCCGACGCCCAACATCCGGAACGAGAGTACCGCGCTCCTCAAGGACGCCGACACCTACGTCTTCTCACTTTACGTCGACTACGCCCTGACCGCGGTCACCGTCGACGGCGCGCCGGTGCCCGAGCCGGCGGCGACGGCGCTCGGCGGAGCGGCGGCGGTCGTCGTCGCCGCCGCCCTCACCCGTCGCCGGGCGCGCCGCACGCCGTAAACACGCCCGCGCACGGGCTCAGTCGTCGTCCCCCATCCCCGCGAACTGCGCCCGCAACCGCGTCGTCTCGCTCCGGATCGTCGGCTCGTCCGCTCCCCGGTCCGCCAGCACCAGCTTCGACAGCGCGACCGCCGCCTCGGCCTCCTCGAACACCGCCGCGTCCGCCCCGACCTGCGTCAGCTCCCCGCGCTCGGCGATGTACCGGGCGCGTACGAACACCTTGATGTCCGGGTTGATCAGCTTCGCCGCCGCGATCAGCGGGTTCCGGTTCGCCGAGTGCGGCAGCGTGATCACCAAATGCGTCGCCCGCGGCAGCGCCTGGTGCATGACCTCGATGTTGAACGCGTCCCCGTAGATCGCCGCCCGCCCCTGGCGGGTCAGCGACTGCACCGTGTCCATGTTCATGTCGACCACGACCGTCTCCAGCCCCGTCTTGCGCAGCAGCGCGTCGACCGTCCGCCCGACCGGCCCGTACCCGACGATCACCGCGACCGGCGTCGACGCCGCCTCCAAAATCTTCCCCGCCGCCTCGTTCATCTCGCCCTGCTCCCGCGTCGCCCCCCGGTTCAAAAACGCCCAGATCCGCGGCGTCCGCAATTGCAGAAACGTCTCGATCCGCGGGATCTGCCGGAATAAGATCGGGTTCAGCGTGATCGAGATGATCGCGCACGCGACCAGCACGCTGTTCCCGGCCTTGCCGATCAGCCCGACCGACTGCCCGAGCGAGCCGACGATGAACGAGAACTCGCCGATCTGCGCCAGCGCGATCGCGACCGTCAGCGCCGTCCGCGCCGGGTGCCCGATCACCGCGACGATCACCAGCGCCGCGATCGGCTTGCCGACCATCACGATCCCCAGGCACGCGACCGTCAGCCACGGGTTCTGGACGATGAACATCGGGTCGAACAGCATCCCGACCGACGCGAAGAACAGCACCGCGAACGCGTCCCGCAGCGGCAGCGCGTCCGCCGCCGCCTGCGAGCTCACCGGCGACTGCCCCACCACCATCCCGGCCAGGAACGCCCCCAGCGCCATCGACGCCCCGAACGCGTAGTACGACCCCGCCGCGATCGCGATCGCCATCACCAGCACGGTCAGCGTGAACAACTCCCGGCTCCGCAGGCGGGCGACCTGCACCATGATCCACGGGATCACCCGCGACCCGGCCAGCAGCAGAATCGCCACGAGCGCGGCCAGTTTGACCAGCGCCCACCCGAGCGTCAGCCAGATGTTCCCTCCGCCCGCGCCCAACCCCGACGTGTGGCCGGACTCGCCCAGCGGCGGGATCAGCACCAGGGCGACGACGGTGAAGATGTCCTCGACGATCAGCCACCCGACCGACACGTGCCCCTCGGGCGTGTCGAGCTTCTTGTGGTCCATCAGGACGCGGACCAGCACGACCGTGCTCGCGACCGACATCGCGATCCCCAGCACGATCCCCGTCTTGACCGTCCCGCCGAACGCGATCGCGACCACCACCCCCAGCCCGGTCGCGACCAGGCTCTGGCCGATCGCCCCCGGCAGCGCCACCCGCCGGACCGCCAGCAAGTCGTCCAGGTGGAAGTGCAGCCCCACCCCGAACATCAGCAGGATCACCCCCATCTCCGCCAGTTGCGGCGCGAGGTTCGAGTCCCCCACGAACCCCGGCGTGTACGGCCCGATCACCACGCCCGCCAACAGGTACCCGACGATCGGCGACAGCCGCAGCTTCTGCGTCACGATCCCCAGCACCCACGCCGCCGTGAACGCCGCCGCGATCAGCGTGATCAGCGGGTACTCGCCCGCCGCGAGGATGTGGGTCGTCGTGAACATCGCATCCCGTTCCTAAGCGATGCGCGCGCACGTGACAACCCGCACCCCGAAAGGAATCGAAGAAAAAGCCGCGCGCGCTCCGCCACGCCTCATCCCCTCATCACCTCACCCCCTCCTCTCCCCGCCCTACCGCGCCTTCCCCAGCTCGAACGCGTCGTGCACGACCTGCAGCGCGGTGGCGCCCTGCTCCTTGTCGATGATGCACGAGATCTTGATCTCGCTCGTCGAGATGTTCTGGATGTTGATCTTCGCGTCCGCCAGCGCCTTGAACATCCGCTGCGCCACCCCCGTGTGCGTCCGCATCCCGACGCCGACCACGCTGACCTTCGCCAGGTCCCCGTGGTAGATCGCCTTGCTCCCCGCCCCCAGCTCCTTGACGATCCGGTCCACGACCGACTTCAGGTCCGCCAGGTCCCCGTGCTCGACCGTGAACGAGATGTTCGCCGTCCCGTCCTCGAACACGTTCTGGATGATGTCGTCGACGACGACGTTCGCCGTCGCGATGTCCCCGAAGATCTTCGCCGCCACGCCAGGGTGGTCCGGCACGGCCTTGATCGTGACCCGGGTCAGGTCCTTCTTGAGCGCGGCGCCGCTGACGACGATGTGTTCCATGGTGGGGGTCTCGGCGACGATCCACGTCCCCTCGGTCTCGTTCTGCGAGTTCCGCACGTGGATCGGGACGTTGTACTTCTTGGCGAACTCGACCGCGCGCGTCTGCAGCACGCTGGCCCCGAGCCCGGACAGCTCGAGCATCTCGTCGTAGCTGATCCGGTCGATCTTCCGGGCGTTCTTCACGACCCGCGGGTCGGCGGTGTAGATCCCGTCGACGTCCGTGTAATTCTCGCACACGTCCGCCCCGAGCGTCGCCCCGACCGCGACCAGCGTCGCGTTGCTCCCGCCCCGGCCCAGCGTCGTGTAATCCCCCGTCTCGGTCACCCCCTGGAACCCCGCGACGATCACGACCTTCCCGTGCTCGAGCTGGTCGAAGATCCGCTGCTTGTTGATCGACTGGATCCGCGCCTTCGAGAACGCCGCGTCGGTCACCAGCCCGATCTGCCCGCCCGTGAAGCTGATCGCCCCGTGCCCCTGGGCGCAGATCGCCATCGCCATCAGGGCGATCGTCACCTGCTCGCCGGTCACCAGCAGCTGGTCCATCTCCCGCTTGGGCGGCTGGATCTCGCTCCCGTTGTACGTGCAGACCTGCCTGGCCAAATCGATCAAATCGTCGGTCGTGTCGCCCATGGCGGAAACGACCACGACCACGTGATTGCCCTTCTCCTTGGCGGCAATCGCACGGCGGGCGGCGCGATGAATGCGTTCGGCATCGGCGACCGACGTGCCGCCGAATTTCTGCACGATCAAAGGCATCGGGTCCTCAACTCCTGCTCCGGGGGAAGGGGATTATAGGGATGAGCAGGGGGGGAGCAATGGCACCGGTCCTCGGTACTCCCATCCGTGTGCGCAGCACACCAGCTTGCGGGTTAGCGGGCCCACCGATCCGCGAAAACCAATGCCCGCAACACCCCCGGGCGTTAAGTCACCGCCCTTGTGGTGCGAAGACACCGCTCCCCGACCGTCCGCGATCCCTAGTCCCTCCCCCCCGTCAACAATCCCGCTATCATCCCCTTGTATGCCGTCGTTGTCCGACCTCGACATCCCCCAACTCGCCGACCTCCTCGGGTCGTGGGGGCACCCGCGCACCCACGCCGCCCCGCTCCTCCGCCAGTTCTACAACACCGGCGGCGCGCCCCCGGACGAGTCACGCGTCGGCCCCGCCCTCCTGGCCCGCCTCCGCGCCGAACTCGTCGACCGAACCACGACCATTGCCGCGCGCCGCCAGGCCACCGACGGCACCGTCAAACTCCTCGTCGCCGTGCCCCAGACCTCCCCGACCGACGCCCCTACTGCCCACCGCCGACTGCCGACTGCCCACTCGTCCACCGTCGAGTGCGTCCTCATGCCGTCGCACCTGCCCGACCGCGCCGCCGGGTGCGTCTCCTCCCAAGTCGGCTGCGCCATGGGCTGCGACTTCTGCGCCTCCACCAAGGCCGGCGTCGAACGCTCCCTCACCGCCGGCGAGATCGTCGAGCAGTTCCTCCACCTCCGCCGCGAGGCCCTCGCGCTCGGCCGCCGCCTCCGCACCATCGTCTTCATGGGCATGGGCGAGCCCATGCTCAATTACGACAACGTCGCCGCCGCCGTCCGCCGCATCGCCGGGGGCGGCCTCGGCGCCCTCGGCTTCCGCCACGTCACCGTCTCCACCGTCGGCATCGTCCCAGGCATCGACCGCCTCCGCGCCGACAACCTCGGCGTCCACCTCGCCGTCTCCCTCCACGCCCCCGACGACGACACCCGCGCCGCCATCGTCCCCACCTGCCGCCGCTACCGCGTCGCCGACATCCTCGCCGCCGTCCGCCGCTACCAGGCCGAGTCCGGCCAAATCGCCACCATCGAGTACACCCTCCTCGATGGCGTCAACGACTCCGACGCCC
>DATHXE010000660.1:0-3716 GCA_035459845.1 Tepidisphaeraceae bacterium
CTTGGTCACTTCAGTGACCGAGCACTCCGCCCGCGGCTTCCCACCACGAGGCGCAACCGCACCGAGATCCGTCACATGCTTATGCATCAAACGCGTCTACTCCCGTTGGGATCAACCGCGGGTAAGTTAATGCAGACGGCGCAATGCGACAAGGAACCGGGTGGCGCATGCTCCTTCCCGGCGGGTGCACGGCTCCGTGCGCCCCCGCATTCCCCACCCCGCACCGAACCCGAGGATCGCCCATGCCGTCGATGCGCCCCGCGCCGCTCCTGATCGCACTGCTCTGGGCCACCTTACCGGTGCGGGCCGACGACTGGCCCGCCTTCCGCGGCCCCGCGCGCGACGGCGTCTCGCGCGAGGCCGGCCTCCCCAAGGCCTGGCCCAAGGGCGGCCCGCGCCTCCGCTGGTCCATCGACACCCTCGGCCACGGCTACAGCGGCCCGTCGATCGTTGGCGACCGCCTGTACGTCAGCGCCGCGCGCGCGGACGACGAGTTTCTGCTCGCGCTCGACCTGACGACCAACCCGCCGAAGGAACTCTGGGCGACGAAGATCGGCCCGACCTTCACCTGGAAGGGGAACTCGTGGAACCGCGGCCCCAGCGCCACGCCCACCGTCCACGACGGCGCGATCTACGCACTGGGCGGGTTCGGCGACCTCGTGTGCGCGGATGCGACGACCGGCAAGGAGCAATGGCGCGCGAGCCTCCCCAAGGACCTCGGCGGCGAGGTCAATCCGATCGGCGGCGGGCTCGAAGAACCCACCCCCCTCGGCTGGGGTTACGCCCACGCCCCGCTGATCGACGGCGACCACGTCATCTGCGTCCCCGGCGGCCCGCGCGGCCTGCTCGCCGCCCTCGACCGCAAGACCGGCAAACTCGCCTGGCGCTCCTCCGACGCGACCGACCGCGCGCCGTACGCGTCGCCCGTGCTCGCGACGCTCGCCGGCGTCCGCCAAGTTGTGCAGGTGACCAACGCCGGCCTCGCCGGCTTCGACCCCGCGACCGGCAAGCGCCTCTGGGCCTACGCCCGCCAGCCCGCGTACGACGACGTCGTCGTCGCCGCGCCCGTCATCTGGGGCGACCTCGTCTTCTCGTCCGTCGGCTTCGGCCAAGGCTGCGACTGCGTGCGCGTGACGGCGGCCGGCGGGGAGGGGGGCCTCAAGGCCGATAAGGTCTACTCCAACAAGGCCGTCCAGAACCGTGACGGCGGGCTCGTCGCCATCGACGGCCACGCCTACGGCCACTCCGAGAACCGCGGCTGGGTCTGCGTCGAACTCGCCACCGGCAAGGTCAAGTGGGCCGACAAGGACGTGCTGGGCCGCGGGTCCGTCACGGCCGCGGGCGGCATGCTCTACTGCGCCGCCGAGAAGGGGGGCACGATCGCGCTCGTCGAGGCGACCCCCGCGGGCCGGAAGGAAACGGGCCGCCTGACACTCCCGCGCGAGTCGAACCAGCGCCCGCCCAGCGGCGGCCTGTGGACGCACCCCGTCGTCGCCAACGGGCGACTGTATATTCGCGACCAGGAGTCGCTGTACTGCTATGAGTTGAAGTGACGCGGCCTTTTAGCGCCGACGGCGCCGGGCGCACAGCCCCACCCCAGCCACGCCGAGCAGGGCGGCGGTCGTCGGCTCGGGCACGCCGGTCGTGACCCAGACGAACCCGTCGGCGTCGTTGCTGACGCGGAGCGCATCCAGCACGTTCGAGGTCGCGCTGAACGACAGGCCGTACCCGTCGAACGACGTGCCGTAGGCGTCGGCGGTGTCCTTGAGGTATTTCGGGCCGTTCGCGCTCCCCACGGTCGTCCCGAGCCCGGCCTCGCCCCCGGACAGGTCCGGGTCGACCCAGAAGGTGATCCGGTCCAGGGCGGCACTGAAGTTCATGTCGATTTTCAGCAGGATCAGGTGGGGCGTGCTGAGCACGAGGTCGGTGTTGTCGGATCCGTCGTCGGTGGCGCCGTTGTAGGCGATCACCGCCTCGGGCGTGCCCGGCGCGCTGGGCGAAGTCAGGGTCGTGCCGCGGAGCGCGACGAAGTCGCGGTCCGTCCCACTCGCGGTCGTGTTCGTCTTGTCCAGCCAGAGGAGCACGTCGCCGTTGGTCGTCTGGCTGACCGCGGCCGAAACCCAGACGGTGCCGGTCATCCCGGCGATCGTCTTGTAGACCAGGTTGGTCGTGTTGCTGCCGGTCGCGGCGCCGTCGTTGGCGTCGGACTGGTTGCCGGCGCTGCTGTACCCCGGCGCGGAATAGTTGACCTGCGTCCCGGCGACGTAGCTGGTGTTGCTGATCGGGTTGGTCCAGCCCAACGTGTTCAGGTTCGCGCCGGACGTGCCCGCGTCGTTGAAATACTCGGCGACGAACGCCGCGCGCGCGGGCGAAGCGGCCCCCCCGGCGACGGTCAAAGCGAGAACGGCAGCCCCGGCACGAATCGAGCGCATGAACACGGCCCTCCGCCGCAAATCTACCCCGACCCGCAGCGGCGTGCAACGAAAATGTGCCCGCCGGGATCGCCGGTGGGCACATCGGTTGGCATGCAAGTACCGCGGGATCTTCCGCTTACAGCATCCCCTTCACCATCTCCCGCTCGTCGACGAGCTCCTTGTTCGTCGCGGCGATCTTCTGTTTGGCGAACTCGTCCATCGGCAGGCCGTCGATCACCTCGTAGCTGCCGGGGGTGGTCGTGCGGACGGGCATGCCGGCCCAGACGTTGGCGTCGAAGCCGTAGCGCCCGTCGGACTTGACCGCCACGCTGTGCACGGCGCCGGGCGTCATGAGGTCGTGGACGTGGTCGACCAGCGCGTTGGCGGCGCTGGCGGCCGACGACGCGCCGCGGGCGGCGATGATCGCGGCCCCGCGCTTGCCGACCGTCTCCTGGAACTCCCCGCGCAGCCACTCGTGGTGGCCGATCTTGTCGGTCGCGGGCTTGCCGTTGACCTTGGCCAAATGGAACGCGCTGAACATCGTCGGGCTGTGGTTGCCGAAGATGTAGACGTCGCCGACGGCCGTCAGCGGCACGCCCGCCTTCTTGGCCAGCTGCGTCGCGGCGCTGTTCTGGTCGAGGCGCACCATGGCCGTCACGTTCTCGGGCTTGAGCCGCTTGAACTGGCTCGCGGCGATCATCGCGTTGGTGTTGGCCGGGTTGCCGACGACGGCGACGCGGCAGTCGTGGGCGGCGACGCGGTCGATCGTCTGGCCCTGGCCGATGAAGATCTTGCCGTTGTCCTTGAGCAGGTCCGCCCGCTCCATCCCCGGCCCGCGCGGCTTGGCCCCGACGAGCAAACACCAGTTGGCGTCCTTGAACCCGACGCTGGGGTCGTCGGTCAGCACCATGTCGTGCAGCAGGGGGAACGCGCAATCGTCCAGCTCCATCGCCACCCCTTTCAATGCCGCCTGCACCTTCTCGACCGGCACTTCGAGCAACTGCAGGATGACGGGCTGGTCCGGCCCGAACATCTGCCCGCTCGCGATGCGGAACAGCAGGGCATACCCGATCTGGCCGGCGGGCCCGGTGACGGCGACGCGGAGGGGAGCTTTCATGGGGTGGACCTTTCTAGACGGAATGGATGGCCGCAAAGACGCGAAGGGCGCAAAGCACGAGACGCGGACGGCCGCGATTATGGGGAATCGCCGCGTCGATTCAACGGCGGGTGGCTCGGACCCGGGAGGGCGAGGCTCCGTCCGAGCCGTTGGGTGTCACCGAAGAGCGCCAATCCGCGGCGCTC
>DATHXE010000661.1:0-5573 GCA_035459845.1 Tepidisphaeraceae bacterium
ACCCCGCCCACCGGCACCTTCTGCCCCTCCCTCGCCACGATCGCCGCCAGCGTACCCGCCTCGAACGACTCCATCTCCATCGTCGCCTTGTCCGTCTCGATCTCCGCGATCACCTCCCCCGCCTTGATCGCGTCCCCCTCCCGCTTGTGCCACTTGACCACCGTCCCCTCGGTCATCGTGTCGCTCTGCTGGGGCATCGTGATCTGGGCGGGCATGGTCGGTCTCGCTTTCTATTCGGATGTCGGAAACGTCTCGGATCGAAGGCGCGGAATGATAGGGAAACCCGACGCCTTTGTCATGTCCGCGCAGTCCGAGGGAGCGCGAGGGTCGGGAGGGCGAGGCTCCGTCTGAGCCGTTCCGGTCAGGAACGAAACGAAACGTGCCCGCGCGAATCTCGCGCGGGCACGTCCAATTCTCACAGGAACCCAATCGCTCAGATCAACTGCATCCCCGGCTCTTCCAGCAGCTCCTTCAGCGTCCGCAGGAACTCCGCCGCCGTCGCCCCGTCCACCACGCGGTGGTCCGCGCTCAGCGTCACCGTCATCATCGTCCGGGCGACGATCTGATCGCCCTTCACGACGGCCCGCTTCTCCGCCGCTCCGACCGCCAGGATGCCGACCTCCGGCGGGTTCACGATCGCCATGAACTCCCGCACCCCGTACGCCCCGAGGTTGCTCACCGTGAACGTCGCGCCCTTCATCTCGTCGCCCTTGAGCTTCTGCGCCCGCGCCCGCTCGACGATGTCGACCGACCGCTGGCGGATCTCCTTCAGGCCCATCTGGTCCACCCCACGGAGCACCGGCACGATCAGCCCGTCCGGCAGCGCCACCGCGATGCCCAGGTTCACGTCGCCGTACCGCGTGATCTCGTTCTTCGCCCCGTCGAACGTCGCGTTGAGGATCGGGTGCCGCTTCAGTGCCGCCGCAACCGCCTGCGTGACGAAATCGCCCACGCTCAGCCGCACCTTCTCCTTCTCGAGCTTGGCGTTCAACCGCTCGCGGAGCTTTGAAAGCTCCTCGACGTCGATGTCCATCGTCTCGTAGAAGTGCGGCACGTTCTGCTTCGACCGCTGCAACGCCGTCGCGATCGCCACGCGCATCTTCGTGAGGGCGATCTTCTCCGACTGCCCCGACCCGACGCGCGCCGGCAGCGCCGGACTTCCCGCCTTCTCCGCCGCTTGCGGCTTAGCGACAGGCTTCTCCGCCGCCGCCAATACATCCTTCTGAACAATCCGCCCCCCCGGCCCGGTGCCTTGAATCTGTGAAGCGTCGAGCCCCTTCTCCGCCGCGATCCGCTTGGCCAGCGGCGAGATCCGCGTGCGGTTCTCCCCGTTGCCCGACGTCGGCACCGGCGGTACCGCCTGCGGCTTCTCGCGCGTCGCCCCGTGCCCGGGCGCGTCGCCCGGCTCGTGCATCTCGCCCGTGCTCGCGCCCTCGAACGTGATCGCCCCGCCCTGGTCGTTGTGCTTCGGCGCACTGACGACGGCCGTCGCGGTCGCGCTCCCGCCCGCCTGCTGCGCAGCCTGCGGCTTCGCCCCGCCGCCAGCCCCGCCGCCGGCCGCGTACTGCTTCTTCACGTCCGCCGGGTTCTCGCCCTTTCGCGCGATGATCCCGATCGGCTTCCCGACCGCGACCTTCTGCCCCTCCTTCGCCAGGACGACGGCCAGCGTCCCCGCCTCGAACGCCTCCATCTCCATCGTCGCCTTGTCCGTCTCGATCTCGGCGACCACCTCCCCGGCCTTGATCGCGTCCCCTTCCTTCTTCCGCCACGCGACGACCGTCCCCTCGGTCATCGTGTCGCTCTGCTGAGGCATCGTGAGTTCTGCGGGCATTTACGGGAGTCCTGAGTGCTGAGTCCTGAGTGCGGAGTAAACGAAGCGGACGTCCGGGGTGCCAATAGACCCACCGTCCTTCTCAGGACTCAGGACTCGGCACTCAGGACTGTTGCCGCCCCTACCGGTAACAGACTTCCTTCACCGACGCGACGATCCGGTCCACGCTCGGCATCATCGCCTCTTCGAGGTAGTGGTTGTACGGCACCGGCACCTCGTCGCTGTGCACGTACTCGATCGGCGCGTCGAGGTAGTCAAAGCACGGCTTCTGGATCTTGTACAAGATCCCGCTGCCCATGCCGCAGTAGCCCCAGTCCTCGTCGACGATCACGCAACGGTTCGTCTTCTTGACGCTGGCGACGATCGTCGGCAGGTCCAGCGGGCGGAGCGTGCGCAGGTCGATCAGCTCGACGTCGATCCCGTGGTCGTTCACCAGCGCGTCCACCGCCGGGCGCACCACGCGCTGCAGCGGCCGGCCGTAGCTGATCACCGTCACGTCCGCGCCCGTCCGCTCGACGTTGGCGATCCCCAGCGGCAGCGTGAAGTCCGCGCCGTCCGGGACGTCCCCCTTGTCGTTCAGCATCTTCTCCGACTCGAGGAAGATCACCGGGTCGTCGCACCGGATCGCGCTCTTGAGCAACCCCTTGGCCTCGGCCGGCGTGCTCGGGGCGACCACGATCAGCCCCGGGATCCGCGCGTACACCGACTCCATCCGGTGCGAGTGCGTCGCCCCGAGCTGGTGCGCGATGCCGTTGCCCCCGCGGAACACGATCGGCACCTTGTACTGCCCGCCCGACATGTACCGCACGTTGGCCGCGTTATTGATGATCTGGTCGATGCACACCCACGTGAACGACCAGCTCATGTACTCGACGATCGGCCGCAACCCCATCGTCGCCGCCCCGACCGACAGGCCCGAGAACGCCGCCTCGGAAATCGGCGTGTCGATCACCCGCTGGGGCCCGAACTTGTCGAGCATCCCCTCGCTGACCTTGTACGCGCCGTTGTACTCCGCCACCTCTTCCCCGATCAGGAAGACGTTCGGGTCCCGTTCCATTTCCTCCGTCATTGCGGCGCGGAGGGCCTGCCTGAGTTGCATGACTGCCATGTGTGTTCTTTTCCAGCGTCCGGCGTTCAGGCCGGTCAATAACTGTCCGATACTTCGAGCGACGAGATTTCGGTCAACCGCAGGACGTCCTGGCGGGCGGGCCGGCTACGGACGATCAACAACAAGCTCTCCTGAAGGAGTACAACGTCGGCGTCAGTCACCGGGTAACGGTCGCCGCTGTTCATGACGATCACGAAGGGCAGAAGGGGATCGCGGCTGGTGAGCCGTTGGATCTCCTCCTTCATGCCGGGTTGTCGTTGCCGCTCGCCCATCTCATTCCGATTCGATCGCCGCCAACTCGTCCCGCTCGATCCGCACGCTCGCCTCGTAGTCCGGGAGGACGAGCACGTATCGCCCGTTGTACCCGGCTCGGAGCGGCTCGCGGACGGGATACCGTCGTCCGTCCGTGGTGACGATCACGTACGGCCGAAACGGCCGCGCGCGGCGTCGTTGCATCAGCACCTCGCCGAGGTCCGCGGCCGCTTCGTCTGGCCGGGCGCCGTTCTCGTGCACCTCGATCGCCGCGATCTCCGACTTCCGAAACGACTCGACCCCCGTCGCCGCTACCACGACGACCGTGTTACCGCCCGTTGCCACGCGGAGCGGGTCGGTCACCTCGTGACGACCGCCGCCCTCCAGCACGATCGCGAACGGGACGAACGGCCGGCGGCGGATCGCATCCTCGAAATTGACGGTCGCGGCTTCGCCCATACGGCACCTTCACTTCGGCTGATACGGGTACGTCTCCGCCAGCGCGTCCTCGAACCGCTCTTCCAGCGCCGGGTGCGGGTCCGCGTCCGCCAGCCGCACCGCCTCGTCCACCTGCGCCGCCGTCTCCGTCTCGATCTGGTCGATCTGCCCCTGCGTCAGCAGCCCCGCCTGCAGCAGCCGCTGCGTGTACAGCGAGATCGGGTCGCGCAGCTTCGCGTTCTCGAACTCCGGCAGCAGTTTCCCCTCCTTGTCCTTCCGGTACTTCATCGGGTCCGACATCGAGTGCCCGCGGAACCGGTGCGTGTCGGCCACGATGAACGTCGGCCCCTCGCCCTTGCGCGCCCGATCGCCCGCCTTGGTCATCTCCGCGATCACCGTGTCCACGTCGTTCCCGTCAACGTGATAGTGCGGCATGTTGTAGCCGCTGCCCCGCATCGCCAGGTCCTTCTCGGCGCTGCTCCGCTCGACCTGCGTCCCCATCGCCACCCCGTTGTTCTCCACGATGAAGATCGCCGGCACCTTGTGCAGGCTCGCCATGTTCAGCGACTCCATGAACGTCCCCTGGTTGACGGCCCCGTCGCCGAACAGGCAGTACGTCACGCCCCCGGTCTTCTTGTACTTCTGGGCGAACGCGAACCCGAGCCCGAGCGGAATGTGCCCGCCCACGATCCCGTGGCCCCCGTGATTCCCCACCTCCTTGTCGAAGAAGTGCATCGACCCGCCCTTCCCCTTCGAGCAGCCGGTGCGTTTGCCGAACAGCTCGGCCATCCCCAGCCGCGGGTCCATCCCCAGCGCCAGCGAGTGCCCGTGGCAGCGGTACCCGTTCACCAGCGCGTCCACGCCCTTCTTGAAGATCGCCGCGATCCCCACCGCGATCGCCTCCTGCCCGCTGTACAGGTGGCAGAACCCGCCGATCTTCTGGCCAGGCTTGGTGAACTCCTGGAACGTCCGCTCCTCGAACCGGCGGATCAGCATCATCATTCGCAGGCGGTCACGCTCCGCCTGCCCCCTAATCGACTCCGCCGCCTGACCGCCCGGCGCGCCGTTCGAACCGGCTGCGGGGGCGGACGGCGGCTTGGCTACGTTCCGCTTCTCGACTTCGTTGGCTACGGCCATCTCGTAAACTCCGGAAATCCCAAGGTCTGCGGCGGTTTTCTAGGGGCTGGCCGGGGGATTCCCGGGGGGCGCTGCGCCCCTGACCCGTAAAGGGCCAATCCTAGTGGATATCGACTTAGCCTTCAATGCTGCGGAGCGGGGGGACAAAATCCCCATCGCCGCGCGTCACCGGGCACAAGAATAACACCGGAACTGCCTTCCGGTCGGGCACGACCGATAATCCCCGATCGCACCCCGGCTTGCCCACTGCCGACGAGCATCTCCCGACCGAATCAACCCTTAGAACTTCTTCGACATCTCGCGCAGGTCCAATTCCTTCTTCTTCTGCTGCTCGGTCGCCTTGCGAAGCGTGCGCTTTTCCCACCACGTCAGGCTGTGCATTCCCTGCTGCGCCACCTTGTCCAAAATCACGTCAACCTTCGCCTGAAGGGCCTCTTCCTGGTGCTCCCGGACCTGGGCCCGGCGGATCGACCGCTTGTTGAGCGCGCGGTGCTTCTTGGTCACCGTCGGCTCCCCGCCGAACACGCTGGCGGCGTAGTTGGGCGAATCCTCCTCCTGGAACCCCCACGGCCCCGCCTGCCTGAGCTGCTGGCGGACCATGTAGCAGTTGTAGAACCCCAACCCCGCCATGATCGCCAGCCCCAGCGCCATAAACGCGATCGCCGCCATCCCCCCGATCACCGCCGCCACCATCCCGGTCGTGCAGGCGAACATCATCGACTTGTAGTACCCGAACTTGGGCCACAGCAGCGCCTGCAGCAGTTGCCCGCCGTCCAGCGGGAAGATCGGCAGCATGTTGAACAGGAA
>DATHXE010000662.1:0-6252 GCA_035459845.1 Tepidisphaeraceae bacterium
GCGTTCACCGTCATGTCCGAGCCGCCCGCGGTCGCGGCGATGTGGGCGGGCGTGTGGATCCTCTCCACGACCCGGGCCGGCGAGGACGCGACCCGGCGGCGCGTGAAAATCGCCGCCGCCGCAGTGCTGTTCCTTGCCGCCGCCGCCACGCGCGATGCCGTGATCGTCCTGATTCCCGGGTTCCTCCTGCTCCTGCCCGGGGCCATCCGCCCGGGGTTCGTGTTCGCGATCGGCGGGGTGATCGTCGGCCTGATCACGGTCGGCGCAATGCTCCCGTACAAGGCGATGCACGGGAAACTCGGGAACGGCGCGTACGCGTACGCCGTCCTGATCCCGCTCGCGGTCGGGCTGGCCGTGCTGCTCTGGAAGCGCCGCGACCTGGTGACGCGCGCGTTCGACAAGCTTCGCCTGCCCGAGTCGCGCACGGAGACGTACGGCCAAGTCGCGCTCGTCGTGGTCTTGATGGGCGCCTGGCTCGGCCTCTACCGCTACCCGCCGTCGTTCCTCGCCCGCTCGGTCGTCACCCGCCAGCTCGCGGCCACGATGCCCGCCGGCACCAACCCGTCGACGCTGCCGACCGCCGACCAGACCGCCGCGATGGCCGCCATCTCGACCGGCGAGGGCGACGACGACACCGCCACCGGCGAGGGCCGGTACAAGGCCAAGTGGCTGTACGGCGTGAAGCGCGACTGGCACCTGGTGACCGACCCGCCGCTGCTCGCCGGGCGGTGGATCACCGAAGGCCTGGCGATGCCGTCGGTCGCGGTGTTCGAGTCGACGATGCAGGCGGTCGCGTCGGTCGGGAAGGCCGTCGGGTTCGTCGCGTTCGCGCTGTCGGCGGTCGGGCTGGTCGTCCTGCTCCTCCGGGGGCACTGGTGGCTGATGGGGCCGGCCCTGTACTTCGCCGCGATCTGGCTGCAGTGGGGCACGCGCATCAAGCCGCGGTACATGGTGCCGGTGGCGCCGGTGCTGTTCGTGCTGCTGTTCGCGGGCGTCGCCGCGCTGCTCGCCGGGCGGCGGGCGCGCGTGGCCAATGATCCCGCCGCGACGCCGGGCGGGCGGAATTGGCTGATCGCGCTCGCCGGGCTGGTGATCGCGGCCAACGCGTACCCGTGGTGGGTCGAGTTCCGCGTCCGCCACCGGCTTTACGACCCGGCCGGCGGGATAGCCGCGACCGCGGGTCAGCCGCGCGATTTCTACGACGTCGCCCGCCACGGCGCGTTCGCCCGGCTCGTGGACATCGCCGCGTATTTGCAGAAGAACGCCAGTCCGCAGGAAGACGTCTGGATGAACGACGGGGCCCACCGCCGGATCGCCTACTTCCTGTCCGGCCGGCCGATCCAGGTCCGCGAGATCCCGATCCGCGACTGGGCCGAGTGGATCGGCAACGTCTCGGAGGCGGACAAGGGGTCGAAGCGGCAGAAGGCGATCCGCGACTTCCGCCGGCAGGTCCCAGCCAACCACCGCTACATCATCGTGTACGCCGACCGCCCGGCGGGGAAAGAGGTCGGCTGGCCCGGGTGGCACCTCCCGCTGGCGCCCGACGCGGCGCCGGTCGTGTGGTGGAAGCTGTACGCGCGGGAGACGCCCGGCAGCAACAAGTGGGTCGAGGTGAACGTGCCGCGAGCGGATCGCACGTTCGTCCGCGCCGTCCCGGGCGCGGGGATCTGAACCGCGCCCCCGACGGGAACAAAAGGGAGCCCAGCGACTTGTCGCGGGACGGAGACCCACACGCGCCGCTTTACATAGACAGCTGCAGGTCAACGACCTGCTGACGCGCATCAAACCCAATCCCCATTCGAACGCGTCAGCAACGCGCTGCGTCGCAGCTATTTCGGTGTGTCCGTGGTCGGCGCCACGCTCGGCTTCGTCGCCGGCGCCGCGTCCTTCCCGCGCAACCCCCGCCCCGGCTTTCCGCGCACCCGCGTTGGCTGGGTCACCGCGGGTTGCGTCGCGGTCGTGGTCGTCGGCGCCGTCGTCGTCCCGCGGGTCCCGCGCCGGCCCGTCGCCTTGGTCGTGGGCGCCGGCGCGGTGCTCGGCTTGGTCGCCAGCCCCATCCGCGCCAGGTCCTTGCCGCGCAGCCCGCGCCCGCGCTTGCGCTCGACGTGCACGACCTCGTACGTCGCCAGGATGTATCCCCCGCCCCGCGCGATCACCGTCTTGGGCTTGATCATCCCCAGGCGGATCAGCTTGCCGGTCACGCCGTCCTTGTCGTTGAACAGGCCCTTGTGGGTGTCCGGGAAGATCGCGTAGGTGAAGTGGAACGGCTCGGACGGGCGCGACATCCGCCGCAGCTTTTGCTCCCACACGCCGCCCGTGTCCTTGCGCGGGAGCAGGACGCCGAGCCCGTACACGTCGCGCCCGCTCATGTACGTCAGCACGGTCGACTCGGGCCCGATCACCCGCTCGCCCGGCTTCACGTGCTCGCGGAGCATGTCCCGCACGCCATACGCGGCCGTCCAGTCCCCACCGTGGTACGACGTCTCGAACCCGACGTAGGCGAGCTTCCGCGTCATCCCGTGCTGCTCGCGGACCAGGTCGACCACCTGCACAAGGTTCGGCAGGATGACCAGGCCCAGCCCGGCGAACGCGACCCCGGCCGCACAGACCGGCCCCCACTGCGGCCCGCACCGCGACCCGGCCCACCGCGCCAGCCCCGCCACCATCAGGGCCCACCCGGCCAGCAGCACCGGCAGGATCATCAGGAAGTACCGCGGGACACTGCCGAACAGGACCATCGTGCCCACGGTCGTCAGGACCAGCATGCCCCACAAAACGTTCCGCCGCGCCAGCGCGACGCCGGACCCGATCAGGAGCAGGCTGAACGCCCCCGTCGGCCCCCACTTGAGCGGCTTGCCGACCGCGCCCCGCCGCCCGACCTCTTGCCCGGCCTTGATGAATCCGGAGCCGAGCTGCGTGCCGAAAAAGCTCTCGGGCAGCGTCTGCTCGAGCAGGTCGTTCAGGTTCTGCGGGGCGCGCCCGACGACGGTCTTGACGTCGGCGAACATCGCCTCGATGCGGTGCTGATAGCTGCCCGTGCCCTCGCGCTTCCCGCGCGGGTCCAGCACGAACAGGAACACCAGGGCGGCCGCCACCAGCGCGCCCAGCGAGATCAGGCACGCCACCCGCCGGTGGCGCGACTCGGCCGGGGTCTCGCACGAGCGGATCCGCCCGAACACGCCCCACACGCACGTCAAGGCGACCGCCAGCCCGACCACCCAGAACGTCGGGCGCATCATCGCCAGGAACACGAGGCAGACCGCCACCACGACCGCGGCCACCGGGTCGCGCCCGCCGCGCATCAGGCGGTCGAACGCGATCAGCAGCGCCATCACCCCGAACAGGAACGGGATGTCGCTCAGCACCTCGTTGCAATGCTCGGCGAAGCGCCCGTTGAGTGCGGTGCCGAAGACGACGACGACCGCCACCCACGCCGGCAGCGACCGCCGGGCCCACCCCCAGCTCAGCAGGAGCGCGCCGACGCCCGTCGCCATGATCAGCAGGATGGCCGGGGCGTCGCCCGGCCCGAACACTTTTTCCACCCCGGCCAGCAGGACCGGCAATCCGGGGTAACGGATGTCTGATTGGTCGGCGTAACCCTCGACCCCCGCGTTGGTTCGGAACACGTACTTCCCCTGCGTCGCCAGGCCGTGCGCCAGCCCGCGGTAGGCCGCGCTGTCCCTGCTGACGCGCCACTGTCCGTTAAACGAGCAGATGAGCAGCACGCCCGCCAGCGCGAAGAGGATCCAACGCACGCCGGGAATCTGCGCGAGCAGCCAATTGGTTTGCGGGTCGGGTGTTAGGGGAATCGCGTCGACCCGGCCCGCCCCTGCAGTCGCCGGTGACGTGTTCTGCGGCATGGCGGAATCTTCCTGCGACGGCGTCAAACGTCAAGACGACGTGAACGCGGAAGGGCCGGGCCGGCGATCACGGAATGTACAGACGGCGGTCGAGAATCCGCCGTTCCACCACTTCGGGCACGAGGTACTTGATCGACTGCCCCCGGCGGACGCGCTCCCGCACCTGCGTCGCCGACATTTCGATCAGCGGCGCGGTGACCACCCGCTCGCGCAGCGCCTGCACCGCGGGCGGCAGAGTTTGCCAATCGATCTCGTAGCCCGGCCGCCGCGCGATCCAGAAGGTGACCTCTTTGAGCAACTGTTCGTAGCGGTGCCACTTCGGCAAAATCTGCAGCATGTCGGCACCGATCAGCCAGTGCACGTCCGGCCAGCCGGATTGCCTGAACTCGCGCGCGGTGTCGATCGTATAGCTGGGGCCGCTTCGCCGGAGCTCGATGTCGCTCGCTTCGAAGAGTGGGTCGGCATCAGAGACAGCTTGGCACAGTGCGAGCCGTTCGTGTGGCAGTGCCAGATCGGCAGCCGCCGGTTTATGCGGCGGTTGCGCACTGGGAATGAGAACGACCCGGTCGAAGTTACCTGCTTCGGCGATGGCCCGCGCGACCAGCAGGTGGCCGTGGTGTATGGGGTTAAAGCTGCCCCCGTAGCATAGGCGCGTCATATTGACATGCTTCACTGCGTCAAAAGGTTGAGCCTGATGTTAACTGGTATCCGACTTGCAGTATAGACAAAACCGGGTTGTCGACCCCCCTGCGCTCCGAAGAAGTGTCCTCTTGATGGGGGCCGCTCGGGGCAGGGATGGAACGAAGTTAAGTGATCGTTCCAGTTGCGTTTAGCGGTGGAACCGTGCGGCCCGGGTGCTCGTATAAGTATAGGCGTGCGTCAGATAATGATTGGCCGGACCGTGATTGAGAATACGACGCGATTGCGCGATCTGACGCATGGCGAGCCGTCTCAAGGCAGTCCAGACAGCATGACGAACACGAAGGAGGCCTCGATGGCCACGGAAATGATGACACGGAAGAATACGGGCAAGATCGCCAAGCCTGCCAGGGGCGAGGCGAAGGTGCCGCGCGCTCTCGGGGCCCGCGTCGAGCCGCTGCTCGAGGCGAACTACGCGTTCATGGACAGTCCGATCTTCGCCGAGCGCGGCATCGAGAAGACGCTGTTCACGTTCGAGGCCGAGCAGGAGCCAGCGCTCCCGAAGACGGCCTGGTACCAGCCGACGCGCGACGACCTGGAAACGGGCTCGCACGGCGCGCCGCAGCTGATGTCGACCGCCGAGGAGCGGCAGATGTTCCTGCGGTTCAACTACGCCAAGCGCAAGCTGACCAAGCTGCAGGCGAAGATCAAGAAGGACGGGCTCACGCGCGAGTCGGCCGAGCTGTTCCTCGAGTGGCACCGCCGGTTCGAGCACTTCCGCGAGTACCTGACGCGGACGAACCTGGCGCTGGTGCTGGCGATGGCCAAGCGCGTGCGGCTGGGCGACGTGGATTTCGCCGAGGTCGTGTCCGAGGGGAACATGGCGCTGATCCGCGCGGTCGACAAGTTCTCGATCGACCGGGGGTTCAAGTTCAGCACGTACGCGTGCCGGGCGATCCTCAAGGCGTTCAGCCGGACGGCGATGAAGGCGAGCCGGCACCGCACCAAGTTCCCGGTCGAGTTCGAGCCGGACCTGGAAAAGAGCGACTGGGCCGACAAGAAGCGCGACGTGGTCGAGGAGGATTGCATCGACGAGCTGAAGGCGATCGTCGACCGCAACCTGGCCGACCTGACGACTGTCGAGGAGACGGTGATCAAGCGCCGGTTCAACTGGGACCAGTCGGACGACTCGAGCCTGACGCTCGAGGACGTCGGCAAGATCATCGGCGTGACCAAGGAGCGCGTGCGGCAGATCCAGAACAAGGCGCTGGCGAAGATCCGCGCGGTGATGGAGGACGGCGTGCTACGCGTGCACCCCAAGACGGACGAGGAGCGGGCGCAGCAGGCGGCCGCGTCACTCGCGGCGGCGCAGGCGAGCGCGTAACGATAACGGTTTCGTCTGGAGCAGACGAGCGACCCCGCCCGGTAGATCCGGGCGGGGTCGTTTTGTTTGCGCGTTTCTTGTCGCCGGCGATCTCGCACGATTCCGCGAGCGCCGGGTCGGATCACGCTTGTTAGACTCGCCGGGATGAGCGGAACGAAATCTGGCGGGCTCGCGGTACTCGTGTTTACGGTCGCGGGGCTGGGCGGACGGGCGGTTGCGGCCGACGGGGAGGCGCCGGTCCCGGCCCGGCCGGCGGTGGACGCTCGGGAGGGCGTGGTCCGGTGGCTGGCGCCCGAGCCGGTGTTGTCGGCGGGGCAGCGCGAGGAAATCGAGGCGCTGTCGAATGTGATCGACGCGGGGGACGCGCGC
>DATHXE010000663.1:0-2156 GCA_035459845.1 Tepidisphaeraceae bacterium
GCCGTGGGTGACGCGGAGCGGACGACACGCCTCGCGGAGCTCGGCATTTATCGTACGAACGCAACCCACGGAGCAAGCTCCGAGGGCTTTGGGGAGGCGCCGATCGTCGGCCTGCTCGCGGGGTCGCGCCGGAGCGAGGCGCTGAAGAACTTCCCGCGGATGCTCGAGGTCGCGGAGCAGATCAAGCGCGCGTTTCCCGGGGCTCGGTTCCTCCTCCCCACCACCGCCGCGACGGACCCGGTCGTCGCGTCCGCGATCGCCGCCCTCCCACCGTCCTCCACCTTCCATGCTCCGACCTCGTTCGTCCGCAAGCCCGACGCGTTCGACGCAATGGTCCCCCTGTGCGATCTGGCGATCACCGTCTCGGGCACGGCGACGCTGCACGTGGCGATCCACGGGACGCCGATGATCGTCGTGTATCACGGCAGCCCGGTGACGTGGAACCTGCTGGGGCGGTGGATCGTCAAGACGCGGACGTACGGGCTGGTGAACCTGCTGGGGGCGGACCCGGCGGCGGCGGCGGGCGGGCGCGTGACGCCGGGGATGCACCTGGCGCCCGAGTACATCCCCTGGTACGGGAGCACGCGGCCGGTCGCCGAGCACGCGATCGAACTGCTGAAGGACCCGGCGAAGTTGGCCGAGCAGCGCGCGCGACTGCGGGGGATGGTGGAGAATCTGGACAAGCCGGGGGCGAGCGAGCGGACGGCGCGGGTGGCGATGGAACTCTTGGAAAAGTGCAGGGCGCGTCAGGATTGAGAGTGCCCAGCGACTTGTCGCGGGACGCGGAAGGAAGGCGTTACGGGAGGACGTCCGTCACGCGGATCGTTCCCAACTGAACGCCGTCCAGGATCACGGGGACCACATCGTTCACCCCGTACCGGGCGATTGTCTGATACCGCGCGGTCTCGTTCTTGCCGGTGGGTTCGGTGTACACCTCGATCGCGCGCGCCTGGATGTTCACGATCCAGTAAGTGGGGAACGCACAGTTCGCGTACGTCGGGAGCTTTTCTTTGCGGTCACGGTTGATGCTGGAATCGGCGACCTCGACGAGCAACCCGATGTCGCCGGGGCCGGGGTGGCGCTGGGCGTAGGCGCGAATGTCGCCTTTGACGATCGCGACGTCGGGAAGCGGCTCGCTCGCGCCCGTGGCGATGGCCGACTGCACCCGCGAGTGCCAGCCGGGTGGGAGGAGCTTTTCCAACAACTGGCTGACCAGCTTGGTCGCGACGTCGTGGGGCGGGTTGTTTCCCATCTTGCGGACGATCCACCCTTCGAGGAGTTCGACCGGCTCGTCGTCGGAGAACACGCCCGCGTCGATCATGCGGTGGTACTCTTCGACCGTGAACCGCCGGAGCGAGTCGGGCGACGGTTGGAACGAGTTGGGGAGGTTGGGTGCGAGCAGCGTCATGGTCGTTGGCGGCGCGTGTGTCCTTGCCGACCCAATTATACCATCGGTCACCCCACCAGCGCGGCGATCTCGGCGAACCGATCTTTCAAATCGAAGTAGAGCTTGCGGTAGACGCTGTAGTGGCGATCGTAGAGGGCGGCGGCCTTGGGCTTGGGGGCGACCTTTTCGACCTGGCTGATCGCGGCTTTGCAGGCCTGCGGGACGTCGTCCCAGACGCCGGTGCCGACGCCGGCGAGGATGGCGACGCCGTACGCGGGGCCCTCGGCGGCGTTGGTGACGACGACTGGCTGCTGGTAGATGTCGGCCTGGAGCTGGCGCCAGAACTCGGAGCGTGCGCCGCCGCCCGAGGCGCGGACCTGGCTGACCGGGATGTTCATCGACTTGATGATCTCGAGCGCATCGCGCATGCCGAACGTGACGCCCTCGAGCAGCGAGCGGACGAGCATGGCGCGGGTCGTGCGGCTGGTGGCGCCGATCCACCCCCCGCGGGCGGTCGGGTCGGCGTGGGGGCAGCGCTCGCCGGTCAGGTAGGGCAGGAAGAACAGGCCTTCGGAGCCGGCCGGGGCGCTGGCGGCCTGCTCGACGAGCAGCTCGTACGGGTCGATACCCTTCTTCTTCGCCTCGGCCACCTCGTCGCCGGCGAGCTGGTTGCGGAACCACTGGAACGAGCCGCCCGCGCTCAGCATGCACCCGAACACGCACCACTTGCCGGCGACGGCGTGGCACATCGTGTGGACGCGGCCCTGGG
>DATHXE010000664.1:0-3458 GCA_035459845.1 Tepidisphaeraceae bacterium
CCTCGCCAACCCGCAGGCCGACGCCCCGATCTACTTCCACTACCAGGGCGGCCCGACGACCGGCGGGATCCCCGGCGTCCTGACGACCGTCCGCCCCGGCCTGTCCGAGACGGGCGCCAACAACTTCGGTCCCGAGGTCACCTTCGCCCGCACCCTCGCCGACCACGTCGCCGGCTCGCAGAACCGCATCGCCCTGATCAAGTACGCCAACGGCGGCACCAACCTTCACACCCAGTGGAAGGGCGACGGCACCGCCAGCTCCACCGCCGACGGCAGCGAGTACAAGGTCTTCCAGTCGGTCGTCACCGCCGGCCTCGCCGCCCTCGCCGCCGCCAACCCCGGGTCGACGATCCAGCTCGCCGGCATGACCTGGGTCCAGGGCGAGTCCGACATCGACGGGGGCGCCACCACCTCCGCCGCGTACGGCGCCAACCTCACCACCCTCATCGCCGACGTCCGCGCGACCCTGGGCGCACCCAACCTCCCGTTCTTCTTCTCGCGGATCTCCGACAACCAGACGAACTATTCGGCAGGCAGTGCGACGGTGCAGGCGAATTACAACACGCTCCGCGCCGGGCAGGCGACCGTCGCGGCCACGGTCACGGGCGCGTACATGCTCGACACCGATCCGGCCCAGTTCAGCGCCGACGGCCTCCACTACGACACGGCCGGGCAACAGGCTCTCGGCACGGCCCTCGCCAACGCCGCGATTAGTGCGGGCGCGGTGCCGGAGCCGTCGGGGGTCGCGCTGGTGGTGATCGCGGGATCCGTCGCGCTCGGGGGACGGCGCCGGAAGCGGGCGTGAACCGCGCTCAGACGTCCCGGTCACTAAAGTGACGCAGGCCTCGTCAGGCGAGTTGCGACAATTGACCATGGACAATTGACGACCTAAGCCTTCGTCTTCCAGTCCTCGCGCGAGATTCTGCTCCGTAGCTTGTTCGCGGCTTCATCCCCAACGAACTCCTCCTTCGCCGGGTCCCACGCCATCTTCCGCCCCAACTCCATCGCGATCGCCCCGACGTGCATCGTCGTGCTCAGCCGGTGCGCGTGCTCGGCCGGGTACGTCGTCCGCTGACTCCGCGCCTTCACGCAGTTCAAGAAGTCCCGGTGCTCGCCCGGCGGGCGCGCCCAGAGCTTGCTCTCACCCGCCTTGTACTTGATCTGCAAAATCGCCGGATCCGAAGCCTCCGGCCGGCCGCGCCAGCCGGTGTTGCCCACCCACCCCTTATCGCCCTCGAACTTCAGCGCCACGGCCCCGCTCTCCACGAACATCTCCACGCCATTGCCATATTTGTACTTCAGATTGAACGTCACCGGCATCGTGTTCATCGCGTCGGGCGGGATGAAACCGCTCCCCTCGACCTCCGTCGGCCCGGTTTCTTCCGCGAAGTTGGCGACGTTGGCCGTGTCGAGAATGTGCGCGCCCCAGTCCGCCAGCAGTCCGCCGCCGTACATGCGGATGTTCCGCCACTGCATCGGCCCGGTCCGCGTCGGCGTGAACGGGTGCTCCGGGGCCGGCCCTTGCCACATCGCCCAGTTCAGCCCCGCCGGCACCGGCGCGGGCTCTTCCTTCTTGTAGATGTCGCCCTTGGGCAGCTTCACCCTAATCGTATGCAGCTTGCCGATCGCCCCGTTCCGCACCCACTCGGCCAGCATGTGATATTGAATGACCGACCGGTCCTCCAGGCCGATCTGAAACACCTTCCCCGACTTCTTCACGAGTTCAGTCAGCGCCCGCCCCTCGGCGATCGTCAGCGTGGGCTTCTCGCACATCACGTCCCGCCCCGCCTCGATCGCCATCGTCGAGATCGGAACGTGCCAGTGGTCCGGCGTCGAGATGCAGACCGCGTCGATATCCTTCGCCGCCAGCAGCTCGCGAAAATCGCCGTACTGCCGGCACCCCGCGCCCTGCTTCTTCTCCGCCGTCGCCGCCGCCGCCTTCGCCCGGTCCGCGTACACGTCGCACACGGCCACCGCCTGCATGTCCGACTCGTTCAAAAACGACTTGAGATTGTAGTTGTGCCCGTGATTCCCCACCCCGATGAACCCAATGGCAATCCGGTTCGACGGCGCGACGCCGTCCAACCCGAGCACGCGCGGCGCGACGATCATCGGCCCCGCCAGCGCCGCGGCGGCCTTCAGGATGGAACGACGGGACGACGCGGTCGGGTTCTTCATGGGCAGAGTTCCTCTGCCGTAGCTTACCCGCGCGCGCCGCGCGGCGTTGCGACGCGCGCGCGAACGGGGGCGGGGCCACCCACGGCCCCGCCCCCGTTGTCTACATGCCATTGCTATCCGATCTTTTGCTGCTGCCCCGACACCGTGTCGTCCATCTTCTTCTGCACGTTCGACGACAACGTCTCCGCCTGGTTGAACGCGCTCATCAGCCGCTGGATCTCGAAGTTCCCCATCCGGTCGTTCCCCTCGAGCTGCTTCAACCGCCCGCCGAGCCGCGCCCGGGCCGCGTCGGCCGGGGTCGCCTCATTCCCGCTGACGATGATGATCCCGCGCTCGGCGAGCGAACGGCCTGCGCCGCGCCCGCTAACGATAATGATCCCGGCCTTCGCGGCCGTGTCGGCGGCGCCCGACTTGTCCGGCGACCCGCCCTTGCCGCTGACGATGATGATCCCGCGCTCGGCCAGCGAATTCGCCGCCCCCGTGCCGCGAAGCACCTGCGCCGATTCCTTCGCGACGCTCGAGGCCAGCGACTTCTGCGCCCCGACCGGCGTCAACGCCGGCGCGTACGCCACGGCCGCGGCCGTGCTCAGCTTGCTGGTGAGGGATTGAAGGTTGAGCACGGTCATCTCCGGTGGGTGGTTCAGCGGCATCGACGTTCCGCCCGGTTATCGGGGCACACCGGAAATCGTTGCACACGGGACCGCACACCGCGCTCCCCTGCGGGCGGCGCTGTCGCTTGCCCTCCGGGTCGCGGCTCAAGAAAACCTTCTCACCTCACCATCACCCCACCCCCTCATCCCCCCATCTCTCCTCCCGACTACCCCCACATTCCCGCGATCTTCTTCCGCACGTCGCTCACCACCCCCGCCGCCGCCGGCCAGTCCCCCGCAGCCGCCCGCGGCTCCAGCTTCACCCGCTCGAACTGCCCGACGATCGCCTCGGGTAAAAACCGCGTCAGCTGCGCGTACGAGTGCTTGTCACCCAGGCGGTGCTTCTTGTGGTAGTACTTCAGCGGAAAAACGACGTCCAAGAAGTCCTTTGCAC
Source organism: Tepidisphaeraceae bacterium (assembly GCA_035459845.1). Taxonomy (GTDB): domain Bacteria; phylum Planctomycetota; class Phycisphaerae; order Tepidisphaerales; family Tepidisphaeraceae; genus DASPKW01. The sequence continues at coordinate 3,223 of DATHXE010000664.1, forward strand.
GCGTGAGCGCCACGTAGAACAGCCGCCGCTCTTCCTCGATCTCCGCGTCGGACCCCGTCGCCATGTCGGAAGGAATATTCCCGTCCGCCGCGTGGAGCACGTACACGCAGTCCCACTCGCACCCCTTCGCCGAGTGGATCGTCGACAAAATAAGATAGTCCTCCTCGAACAGCGGCGGCCCCGCCAAATCCTGCGTAGAGTTAGGCGGGTCCAGCGTCAAATCGCTCAGCAACTGC
>DATHXE010000665.1:0-5318 GCA_035459845.1 Tepidisphaeraceae bacterium
CCACGTGAGCGGGGCGGACAAGCAGGCGGTAGGCGAGTTCGCCGCCCGCGTCCGCAAGACGCGCAAGCCCGAGCCGTATAAGGGCAAGGGCATCCGGTACGAAGGCGAAGTCGTCAAGATCAAGGCCGGCAAGGCCTTCGCGGGCGCCGGGGCGAAGTAACGCGATCCCGGTTGGCTACGCGACCGTGGGCTTCCGCCCTCGGCTATCAGGAACAAATGACCCGCGTCGGGATTTCATTCTGACGCGAAGATCACCCGGGCGATCGATCGGAAACCGACCGCCCCGAAAGGTTGATGGCACATGGCAGATAAGAATCAAGCGAAGGCGCAGCGGCTGTTGCGGCGGAAGTTCAGCATCCGTAATTCGGGGCTGTTCGGCTCGCCCGAGCGCCCGCGGCTCAGCGTGTTCCGCAGCGGCAAGCACATCTACGCCCAGATCATCGACGACTACGCCGGCAAGACGCTGGCGGCGATCGGCTCGCTGAACGAGGGCGTGCTGGCCGAGGGCGCGAAGACCGGTGCGAACGTTGCGGCCGCGAAGGCGGTCGGCAAGGCGATCGCCGAGAAGGCCAAGTCGATCGGCGTGACGCAGGTCGCGTTCGACCGCGGTGGCCGGCGGTACCACGGGCGGATCAAGGCCCTGGCCGACGCCGCCCGCGAGGGCGGGCTCAAGTTCTAAATCATCAATGACCCTGTTTAGCCGCGGCCCGAAGGGGCGTACGCCCGAGCCGGTCGAGTGACCGCCGGCGGCGACCCGGACGCGACCGCGAGCGACTGCACAGCAGCTTACGAGACAGGCAGAGGAATCATGGCAGAAGAAAACCAGCAAGCGACCCCCGAGACCCCGGCCCCCGCGGCCGAAGCTCCCCAAGCCCCGGCAGCGGCGGCCCCCTCCGGTCCGACCGGCCAGGGTGGCGGCGGCTTCGGTGGTGGCGGCGGTGGCGGAGGCCGAGGGGGTGGTGGCGGCGGCCGTGGTGGCCGTGGCGGCAGTGGCCGTGGCGGCCCCGGCTTCGGTGGCAACCGCGGCGGCCCCGGCCGTGGCGGGCGCGACCGCGACCGCCAGGACGACGGCTCGGGCATCGAGTCGTCGGTCGTCCGGATCTACCGCTGCTCGAAAGTGGTCAAGGGCGGCCGGACGTTCTCGTTCGGCGCGCTCGTGGTCGTCGGCGACCGCAAGGGCAACATCGGGATCGGGTACGGCAAGGCCAACGAGGTGCCGAACGCGGTCGAGAAGGGCACCAAGGACGCGCGGAAGCAGATGTTCAAGGTGAACCTCAAGGGCGGGACCGTGCCGCACCAGGTGACGGGCAAGAGCGGCGCGAGCAGCGTCGTGCTGGTCCCGGCCCGCCCGGGTACGGGCGTCACGGCCGGCAAGAGCGTCCGCCCGTGCCTCGAACTGGTCGGCGTGACCGACATCCTGTCGAAGGCGTACGGGTCGACGAGCCCGAAGAACCTGGTCAAGGCGACGATCGACGCGCTCCGCCAGGTGCAGAACCGCGAGCAGGTCGAGACCGTTCGCGGCGTCAAGCTCGTCAAGGGCGCCGGTGAACTGGTCACCGCGGAGTAGGCTCGGAGTCGCTAACGCGACCCCGTCTGTAGCTCGCAACTCGAAACACGACATTCGCAACTGAGATTCGCCATGAGCATGATTCACGACGTGACCGCGCGGAGCCCGCGGTACAAGGCCCCGACTCGGAAGGGTCGCGGCGAGAGCAGCAAGGGCAAGACGTCCGGCCGGGGTAACAAGGGCGCCAAGGCCCGTACCGGCAAGTACGTCAAGCGCGGGCACGAGCACGGGCAGACCCCGATCTTCCGCCGGTTCCCGAAGCGCGGGTTCTCGAACCACGACTTCGCGCGGCGGTACTACATCGTCAACCTGCAGGACCTGGAGCGGTTCGCCGACGGGACGACGATCGACGCGGCCGCGCTGATCGAGGCCGGGCTGGTCCCGAACGAGAAGTGGCCGGTGAAGATCCTGGGCGAGGGCAAGCTGTCGAAGAAGCTGACCGTCGTCGCGGGGTGGTACTCGAAGTCGGCGCACGCGGCGATCGGCGAGGCCGGCGGGCGCGCGAACAACCTGAAGGGCGAGGGGTTCGAGTTCCCCAAGCCGAAGAAGAAGTTCGTGAAGCGCGAGGGCACGGGCAAGAAGAAGGCCGCCGCGACCGAGGAGGCCGCGCCGGCCGCCGAGGGCGCTGCCCCCGCGGCGCCTGCCGCCGAGGGCGAGGCGAAGTAACGCGATTGAAGTAACGACTGCCGATCGAACGACGCGGCCGCGGACCTTGTGCCGCGGCCGCCTTCGCGTCCGGAGTGGGTGCGAGGGACGGGGATTGCCGATGACACTAGCCGCTGAAGCGGCTAGCGCGTCCGATCGACGGTCTGACGTGCGTCGGCGAAGCAGGGGTGCTACACTGGTAAGCTCATGTTTAAGACGCTGATCAACATCTTCCGCGTGCCCGAGCTCCGGAACAAGGTGCTCTTCACGCTGTTCATGCTCGCGATCTACCGGATCGGGTACCACGTGCCGCTGCCGGGCGTGGACCAGGAGAGCTTCGCCGAGCAGGCGAACCCCGGGCAGCGCGAGGTCAAGCAGGCCGAGCGCGCGCTCCGCGCCGCGAAGGACAACCTGAAGCAGGTCGAGGGCCAGTACGGCGTCAACAGCACCGAGGCTGGGAACGCGAAGAACGCGGTCGACGACGCTCAGAAGAAGTTCGACGCCGCCCGCCGCGACCAGCAGGCGCGCCAGCAGGCGAACCAGCAGAGCGCCGCCGGCAAGCTCGCGGCGTACGTCTCGCTGTTCTCGGGCGGCAATTTGTCCCAGAGCACGGTATTCGGGCTGGGGATCATGCCGTACATCTCGGCGTCGATCATCTTCCAGCTGTTGACGACCGTGACGCCCGCGCTCGAGAAGCTGCAGAAGGAGGGTGAGACCGGGCGGCGGAAGATCCAGGAGTGGACGCGCTACGCGACGGTGCCGCTGTGCATCGTGCAGGCGATCTTCTGGATCAGCTACATGCACAATCAGGAGATCCAGGGGCCGGGCGGCACGCACTCGCTCGTGCAGCAGAGCTTCGCGGGGACGATGCGGTTCTGGGTGATGAGCGTGTTCGCGCTGACGGCGGGCTGCATCTTCCTGATGTGGCTGGGCGAGCAGATCGACGAGTACGGCCTGGGGAACGGGATCTCGCTGATCATCCTGGCGGGCATCGTGTCGCGCGTGCCGACGGCGATCTTCATGCTGTACCAGGAGAGCCGGGTCGAGGCGGCGCAGGGCGGCGGGGGGGCCGTGTTCGGGAAGGTCGTCTTCCTGATGGTGTCGTTCGTGTTCATTGTGGCGGGGTCGATTTTGATCACGCAGGCGCAGCGGCGGATCCCGGTGCAGCAGGCCAAGCACACGCGCGGCCGGCGGGTGTACGGCGGGAGCCGCCAGTACCTGCCGCTACGGGTGAACCACGGCGGCGTCATGCCGATCATCTTCGCGCAGTCGCTCATGCTCTTTCCGGGCATGCTCTTCGGGTGGCTGGCGGGCACGTTCCCGAACGCGGGCGCGATCCAGTGGCTGAACGGCGAGTTCACGCGCGGCGGGTACCTGTACCTGCTGCTCGAGGCCGTCATGATCTACTTCTTCGCGTACTTCTGGACGACCGTGCAGTTCCAGCCCAAGGAGATGGCGAACCAGCTGCGCGACTACGGGTCGTTCATCCCGGGCCTGCGCCCGGGCAAGCGGACGGCCGACTACCTCGAAAAGGTGATGATGCGGATCACCTACGTGGGCGCGGCGTTCCTGTGCCTGATCGCGGTGATCCCGTCGGCGATCTCCAGCGCCCTGCACATCAATCCGATGGTCGCGCAGTTCCTGGGCGGCACCGGCCTGCTGATCGTGGTCAGCGTGGCGCTGGACATGGTGCAGCGGATCGAGGCGAACCTGCTGATGCGGAATTACGGCGGCTTCCTGAGCGCCCCCGGCGGCGGCAAGGGCAAGCGGATCAAGGGGCGGCAGTATTGATCGAGTGCAGCGAAGGATGAAGGATGAAGGATGAAGGATGAATAAGACCATCCTTCCGCGGTGCCGCCCGACACCGGGCCGTGCCCCTTCATCCTTCATCCTTCTTCCTTCATCCTTTCTGCAATGCCCATCAACCTCAAAAGTCGCCGCGAGATCGAGCTGATGCGGCGGGCGGGGCAGGTCGCGTGCAACATCCTCGCGAAGATGCGCGAGGCCGCCGTGCCCGGGGTCACGACCGCCGAGCTCGACCAACTCGCCGCCCGCGAGATGGCCGCCCACGGCGCGCTCTCGGGCTCCCGCAACTACCCGACCTATAAGCCGGGCGAGGGCTACCCCGGGTACACGTGCATCAGCGTGAACGACGAGGTCGTGCACGGCATCCCCGGGGGGCGCACGCTGAAGGAGGGCGACGTCGTCACGCTCGACGTCGCGCTGCAGGTCAGCGGGTACTTCGCCGACACCGCGACGACGGTGCCGGTCGGCCGGATCTCGGCCGAATACCAGAAGCTCCTGGACGTGACCAAGGAGACGCTGTTCATGGCGATCCGGTCGATCAAGCCGGGGAAGCGGTGGAGCGAGATCGCCCGGCTGATGCAGCACTACGTGGAGCAGATCCACGGGTACAGCATGGTTCGCGAGTTCGTGGGGCACGGGGTGGGGCGGAGCATGCACGAAGAGCCGCGCAGCGTCGCGAACTTCGTCACCGGCGAGCAGCGCCGCGGGGACTTCGAGCTCAAGCCCGGGCTGACGATCGCGGTCGAGCCGATGGTGGTCATGGGCCGGCGCGACGTGGTCATGCGCGACGACCAGTGGACGGTCGTGACGGAGGACGGGAAGCCGGCGGCGCACTTCGAGCACACGGTGGCGGTGACGGCGACGGGGGCGGACGTGCTGACCGACGGCAGGCCGCCGAATTTGTGATCGCGTTCGCGGCGCGCACTCCTTTCGCCGCTGGGCTTGCGTCGCGCGTCGAGTGGCGCTCCAGTACCGTCCACAGCGCAAATCAAACCGCTTCCGGTGTACACTCCCCGCGGCAACAAGCCGACAACCGGGAGATGCGCCATGGAACCCCGTCCGAAAACGAGCGTCTGGGTGTACGTGCTACTGGTGGCGGTGGTCGCCTGGCTGGGCGTGTTTATCGTCCTGCGGATCCGGGACAACGCGGCGGACCGGAAGGCGATCGACGGGACGCTCGATGATCTGAAGCGGCGCGAGACGGGTGGGAAGTGAGTTCGGGGATGTGCCTGGGGGTTGGCCGCGACGCCGCCGAGCGACTTTTGGGCGGGGGTCGTTGCGCGGGGCCTTGGGGCTGCGA
>DATHXE010000666.1:0-3217 GCA_035459845.1 Tepidisphaeraceae bacterium
CAGTGGGAGTACCGGCCCAAGCCGGTCGTCAACGCCAAGATGCCCGAGGACATCGACGACCAGAAAGAGTTCGTCGCGCGGACGAAATTGATGTTCGACGTGATGAAATTGGCGCTGGAGACGGATTCGACACGCCTGGTCACGCTGTTCATCGACACCGTGGTGATCCACAACATCACGCACCACGGCAACCGCCCGGAAGTGCTCGCGGAATTGCGGCAGAAGGAAGAAGGCCAGTTCGACGCGCTCAACGGCTTCCTGACGGCGCTGGCGGAAACGAAGGAAGAGGGCCAGCCCCTGCTCGACCGGACGATGGTTCTCTACGGCACGCCGATGGGCAGCGCGAACTCGCACGCGAACACGAACCTCCCGGTGCTGCTCGCCGGCGGCGGCTTCAAACACGGCCAGCACCTCGCGTTCGACGCGAAGAACAATTACCCGCTGACCAACCTGTTCGTCTCGATGCTCCAGCGCCTCGGGGTCGAGACCGACAAGTTCTCCACCGGCAAAGGCACGTTCCGCGGGTTGGAGATGGCCGGGTAGTTGGAAGTGGAAAGTTCGTAGTTGAAAGTTTCAAGTTTAGCCGCGACCCGAAGGGCAAGCGCAGCGCCGCCCGAAGGGGAGCGCGTCGAGCGCGGTCAGCAGCGATGCACCGAATCGGGGGTGAAGTCGTGATCGGGAGCCCATTGATGCGCATGGATCGTCTGTCGTTCGCGGGGGTGATAGGGATCCTGATTTCCACCTGCGCCGCGCGCGCCGCCGAACCGCCTCAAAACCCCTGGCGCACCTTCATGTCCAAGCACTGCGCCGAGTGCCACGACGCCGACGTCAGGAAGGGTGACCTCGACCTCACCACGCTCTCCACAGACCTTTCCAAGCCGGACGTGTTCGCTCGATGGGTCAAGGTCCACGACAAGATCGAGCACGGCGAAATGCCGCCGAAGAAAAGGGCCCGCCCCGCCGCGGACGAGGTGACGAGCGTCTCGAACTGGCTGACCCAGTCCCTCGCCACCGCCGAGCGCGCCCGCCTCGACGCCGAGGGCCGCACCAAGGTCCGCCGGCTCACCAAGGCCGAGTACGAGAACACCGTCCGCGACCTGTTCGACATGCCCGGCGTCGCGCTGCAGAACGACCTCCCCGCCGACGGGAGCGCCCACGGCTTCGACAAGAACGCCGACGCGCTGGACGTCTCGCACGTGAACCTCGCCAAGTACATGGAGGCCGCCGACAAGGCGCTCGACCTGGCGATCGCGACCCGTCCGACGGCGCCGAAGGTGGAGACCCGGCGGATCTCGCTCGCCTGTCGCGGCGGGTTCGTGGCGCACGTGACGCTCAACGGCGACGCGGTGCTGCTCAAGGACAAGAAGCCGGACCCCGAGTTTCCGCCCGCCGGCGACGTGGGGCACATCGACCAGGGCGCGCACGAACGCATGGGCAGTTGGAGCACCGGCAGCAGCGTCGGGATGTTCCGGCACGAGGACGAATCGGTCAGCCCGTACTTCGCCGAGCACGTGACCATCTACCCGGCGAGGTATCGCGTGCGCCTGTCGACGTGGGCCTTCCAGTGGGACAAGGGCGTCGTCCTCCCCGCTCGCGGGACCGAAGCCGCGCGGCTGAGCGTCGTGCAACTCACCGGCGACGGGCGCGGCGGGCAGCACCCGAGCTACGTGCTCGGCTACTACGCGGCCCCGTCGATGGACTCGACCGTGCACGAGGTCACGACATGGCTGAACCGCAACGAGATCATCGGGTTTAACACGGCGTCGCTGGCACCGGTGGCGAACTACAGCCGCAAGGGCCGGGCGATGGCGTTCACCGGCCCGGGGATCGCCGTCGACTACTGTGAGGTCGAAGGCCCACTGTACGAGTCCTGGCCACCGACGGCCCACAAGCGGCTGTTCGGCGATTTGCCGATCGAAGAGTTCGTCGTCGCCCAGCGACCCGGCGTCAGGCCGCCGACGCGGAAGGTGATCCGCCAGATCGGCGCCGGCCAGAACAGGCCCGACACCATCAAGGGCGTCTGGAGCGTCCGCAGCCGAAGCCCGCTCGTGGACGCGGACCGACTGTTGGCCGACTTCCTGCCCCGCGCGTTCCGCCGGCCCGTCGAGGCGGACGTCCGCAAGCAGTACGTCGGCCTCGTCGAAGCGCGCATCAAGGCCGGCGACAGCTTCGAGACCGCAATGCGCTTCGCCTACCGCGCGGCCCTCTGCTCGCCCGACTTCCTGTACCTCATCGAGCCTAGTGACAAGCTGGACGACTACGCCGTCGCGACGCGCCTGTCTTACTTCCTCTGGGCGTCGATGCCCGACGACCGGCTGACGAAACTCGCGGCCGACGGGAAGCTGCGCGACGCTCAGACGCTCTACGGCGAAGTCGAGCGGATGTTCAAGGACCCGCGCAGCCAGCGGTTCGTCGAAGATTTCCTCGGCCAATGGCTCAAGCTGCGGTCGATCGCCGCCAACGACCCGGACAAGAAGCTCTACCCCGAGTTCAGCCCGTACCTCCAGGATTCGATGGTCGCCGAGACGCGGGCATACTTCCGCGAACTGCTCGACAAGGACCTGAACGCGACGCACCTCGTGAAAAGCTCGTTCGCGATGCTGAACGAGAAGCTGGCGGTGCACTACGGCGTCCCCGGCGTATCGGGCCCGGAGATCCGCCGCGTCGAGCTGCCCAAGGACAGCCCCCGCGGCGGATTCCTCACGCAGGCCGCGATCCTGAAAGTGACCGCCAACGGCACGACGACCTCGCCCGTCCCGCGCGGGGCGTTTGTCATGGCTCGCCTTCTCGGCCGCGAGCCCGAGCCGCCCCCGCCCAACGTTGCCGCGATCGAGCCCGACGTCCGCGGCGCGACGACCATCCGCGAACTGCTCGACAAGCACCGCGCCGACCCATCGTGCGCCACGTGCCACGCCAACATCGACCCGCCCGGCTTCGCCCTCGAATCTTTCGACGTCATCGGCGGCTACCGCAACCGCTACCGCTCGATCGGCGAAGGCCTGCCCGCCCCGCGCGGGTCGATCGACAAGTTCATCGGCATCTCCTTCAAGCTCGGGCCCGTCGTCGATCCTTCAGGCGTCCTTCCCGACGGCCGGAAGTTCGGCGGCATCAAGGAGTACCAGGACCTGCTCGTCAGCGACCCGCGCCCGCTGCTGGCGAACGTCGCCCGCCAGTACGCCGTCTACGCGACGGGCCGGCCCGTCGGGTTCGCCGACCG
>DATHXE010000667.1:0-7059 GCA_035459845.1 Tepidisphaeraceae bacterium
GGGGGCGGTGAGGGCGGCGATGCGGTTCGGGGCGTTGCCGGGCGCCGTCGGGAGTTCGGGCCGGGCGGGAAGGAGCCGCGCGACGATCGCGCGGACGCCGGCGTCCAGCCCTTTGAGCACGACGAGCACGGCGAAGAAGTAGAGGCCGGCGAGGATCGCCTGGTCGACGCGCGCGCGTCCGCCGACGGCCACCGCGTAGACGACGGCCAGCGCCGTGCCGATGGCGAGGGCGGAAATCGAAGTGCCGAGGAGCTCGCGCCCGGCGGCGCGGTCGCGGCGCTTGTACGCCCGGTGCAGGAGCAGGCCGGCGTAGACGATCGGCAGGATCGCGTAGATCGCGCGGAGGGCGGCGTGGGCGAGGTCCCAGGGCATGGGGGGATGGTATCAGACGGGAAATGACGAATGTCGAAACCGGAAGCTCGAATCAATGTCGAAGGCCGAAACTCGAAGGACGAAGTGGGGGTCATTGCCGCGACTCGCGCCCTTCGTCATTCCGACTTTGTCATTCGTCATTCTCTCGAGCTTCGGGTTTCGACGTTCGTCATTGCCTCACTCCGCCTTCTCCAGCTTCCCGCCCTTGAGCACCAGCACGCGGTCCGCCTCCCGCGCCAGCGCCCTATCGTGCGTGACCATCACGATCGTCTGCCCCTTCTCCTTGTGGAGCTTTTCGAGCACGTTCATGATCTGCCGGCCCGTGTCGTAGTCGAGGTTGCCGGTCGGCTCGTCGGCGAAGAGCACCTGCGGGTCGTTCATGAGCGCCCGGGCGATCGCGACCCGCTGCCGCTCGCCGCCGGACAACTGGCTGGGGCGGTGGGTCAGGCGGTGGGACAGGCCGAGGGACGTGAGCAGGTCGGTGGCCTTCGTGCGTAGGGCGGCGCGCTTGCCGACGAACGCGAACCAGCCGTTGTCGATCATGCTGGCGAGCATCGTGTTCTCGAGCACGCTCAGCTCGGGCAGCAGGTGGTAGAACTGGAAGACGAACCCGAACTGCGTGTTGCGCAGGCGGGTGGTCGGGGCCTCGTCGAAGTGGAAGGTGACGACCCGGGCGACGAGCAGGGCCAGGCCGACGATCACCACGACCGACAGCGCGACCCCGAGGATCAGGATCCGGGCGGGGTCGCGGAGGGCGAGGGGGGTGCTGAACCACAGGCCCATCAGCGTGCCGACCGCGACGAAGGCGAGCACGAGGGCCACGCCCAGCCACTCGCGCCAGCTCCAGTGGCGCGTCCCGCGCGGGCGCTTGTCGGCGTTCAGGCGGGCGTACTCGACGCCCTCGAACTGGAGCGACCCCGAGTCGAGCCCCTCGAGCGCCCCGAGGATGTGCAGCAGCGTCGACTTGCCGGACCCCGACCGGCCCTCGATGGCGACGAACTCGCCGCGGCGGAGGGTGAGGTCGGCGCCCTTGAGGACGGTGACGACCGTGTCGCCCATCTTGAACGCGCGGTGGACGTGGGTGGCGCGGAGGATCGTGTCCGCCGCGGCGCGGCTCGCGGTGGGGATCGTGGCGGGTTGGGGGGCGGGGTGGGACATGCTGGAGAGTAGCCGGTAGTCAGTATCCAGTAGACAGTAGGCGGACCGTGGTGGCGATTACTCCCAGCGTAGTGCTTCCACCGGGTTCAGGCGGGCGGCGCGGATCGCCGGGACCAGCGCGCCGACGATCGACGCGAAGACCGCGATGCCGACGATCAGCCCCACCTTGGGCCAGTCCATCGTGTTCGGGATCACGTCGAACGCGTACACCTCGGGATCCCAGATCTGCACGCCCATCGCGGTGCCGAGCCAGCCGTGCAACTCGTTGATGTTCGTGACGATCAGGTAGCCCAGGAGCAGGCCGAGCCCGGAGCCCACGATGCCGATGACCGCCCCGTACCCGAGGAAGATCCCGGCCACGCCACTGCTGGTCGCGCCGACCGACTTGATGATCCCGATGTCGCGCGTCTTCTCGACCACGATCATGTAGAAGATGCAGAAGATCAGGAACACCGCGACGACCGAGATCACGCCGAACAGGCCCGTGACCAGCACCAGTTCCTTCTCGATCGCGCCGAGCCACTTCGCCTGGGATTGCTCCCACGTCTTGACGGTCGGCCGGTGCCCGCCGCGCTCGTTGATGACCTCCTCGACGATCTGATCTACCTTGGCGCGGACGGCCATCAGGACGGCCGAGTCGTGTCCCATCCCGGGCTTCAGGCGGACGTGTACCTCGCTGGTTCTCGCGGGGATCGTCACGGGCTTCCCCTCGCGCTCGGCCTGCTGGGCGTTCATGCCCAGGTCGGCCTGCAGAATCTCGAACGGCACGTAGACCGTGTTCGAGTCGTACTGCCAGACCTTCGTGCGGCTCGTGTCGGTGATCCAGTAGTTGCGCTCGGCCTTGCCGCCGCCCGACAGGTCGATCTTGCCCGCGTCGCTCATGCCCATGACGGTGAGCGTGACCGGCAGCGTGTAGTAAAACTCGGGGGTGCCGGCCATCTTGCCCGAGGCGTCCTTCCGCAGCCCGACGACGCCGGTGCCCGTGATGATGCCGGGCCACGTCACGGCCTCGTCGGCCAGGCCCTTCTTGGCGCGGGGGAAGCGGTCGGCGAACGCCTGCTTGTACTGCTCGGGCGGGAGGAACGGCTTGAACGAGGGATTCGCCGCGTTGTGATCGCGGCGGGCGGCGGCGAACTTGCGCTCGGCGTCGCTCGGGGCCAGGCGCTTCTCCGGCGAGTCGACGATGCCGTCGAACATGCGGTTGACGGCCGCGCGGAAGTAGGCGTTGCCGCGGGCGGACAGCTTCGTGAGCTCGTCGGGCCGGCCGATCATCTCGGCGGCGAAGCGGACGTCGCCCATCTCGGTGTTCAGGCGCTTCTGCTCGGGGGCGGAGACGGCGCGGGCCGCCTGGTCGCGCAGGTCCTTCAGCACGGCGTCCGCCTTGGCGGGGGCGCCCGGAACCGCCTTGGCGAGCGCCGCCAACTCCTTGTCCGTGAACTTGAGCAGCCCGAGCGGCTCGCGGACGTCGGCCGCCGCGCCCTCGAGCTCGCGCACGCGGATCCGCGCCTCGACGGGGATGGCCGCCCCGTCGGCCCACTCCGCCCACTGCGTGTACTGCCGCGACAGGGACGTGGGGAACTGGTTGACCCGCCCGATCCGCTCGATCGGGATCCCGCGCACCTGCACGCCGGATGTCTGCTGGTTGTCGACGTTGATCAGCCCGTACGTCTGCAGCACGGGCACGGCCGCCTCGACCTCGGGCAGCTTCTCGACCCGCGCAATGATCTCCTCGTAGTGCGCGAACCCCTGGAGGGTGCTCGCCGCGACGACCACGTCCCCCGACAGCCCGTGGAACGACGTGCGGAACATCCGCAGCCACCCGCCCATGACCGAGAAGACCACGAGCACCATCGTCGTGCACAAGCAGACCGCGGCGAGCGACACCCACGCGATCCGGCGCTTGCGGAGGTATTTGAGGATGAGGTGGAGTTTGTACACGGAGTTGCGAGTTGCCAGTTGCGAGTGGGGATTGCGCCGGCGACGATCTACAGGCGGGTGGCCCGTGCCACGGGTCAGGTCGGGCTCGCCTGCTCCGCCTCGACGCCCGGCGGCGCCGCGCCCTTGTCCTGCGGCTTCATCAGCGGGAACAGGATCACGTCGCGGATCGACTCGGCCCCGGTCAGCATCATCACGAGCCGGTCGATGCCCAGGCCCATCCCGCCCGCCGGCGGCATGCCGTACTTGAGGGCCGTCAGGAAGTCCTCGTCGACCTTCTGCTGTTCGTCCTTGTCGCCGACCTGCTGCGTGAAGTTGGCCGCCTGCACCTCGGGGTCGTTGAGCTCGGAGTAGCCGGGGGAGATCTCCTGGCCGTTGATCGCCAGCTCGTACACGTCGGCGAAGAACGGGTCGGCGGCGTTCTTGCGCGCCAGCGGGATGATCACGCTCGGCACGTGCGTGACGAAGGTCGGGTCCACGAGCGTGGGCTCGATCAGCTTTTCGTAAACTTCTGTGAGCTGCTCCGCCGGCGTGCCGTTGAGCTTGAGGTCCTTGCCGGGATTGGCGGCGCGAAGGAAGGCGATCTGCTCGGCAGTGGCGGCCTCCCGAGCGAACTTCCACCCCGTCCGCTCCTCGACCAGCTGCGCCATGCTCACCCGCCGCCAGCGCTGCCCTGCCGGCTTGCTGGTATCGCCCTCCAGTTTGATCGCCTTGCGAACCGTGCCGTCCGCGTTCTTGTGCTCAAGCTTGAGCGTCCCGAACACGGTCTGCGCGATGTGGCAGATCATCCCCTCGACCATCTCCGCCATCGTCTCCCACGACCCGAATGCCTCGTAGGCCTCGAGCATGGTGAACTCGGGATTATGGCGGGGGCTGATGCCCTCGTTGCGGAAGTTCCGGTTGAGCTCGAAGACCTTGGTGAACCCGCCCACGAGCAGGCGCTTGAGGTAAAGCTCGGGCGCGATCCGCATGTAAAGCGGGATGTCGAGCGCGCGGTGGTGCGTGACGAACGGCCGCGCCGCCGCCCCGCCGGCGATCGCCTGCATCATCGGCGTCTCGACCTCGGTGAAGCCGCGTGCCTTCAGGAAGGCGCGGACTTCCTCGACGATGCGAATGCGCTTCTTGAGCACGTCCATGACGCCGGGGTTGGCCCACAGGTCGACGTACCGCTGGCGGTAGCGCAACTCGACATCGGACAAACCCTCCCACTTGGCGGGCGGCGGAAGCAGCGCCTTGGCGGCGAACGTGATGTTGGTCGCCCAGACGGTGACCTCACCCGTCTTTGTGGCCCCGAGCTTGCCGGTGACTACGATCTGATCGCCGAGGTCGACAAGGTCGTGCACCTGCCAGTCGGTCTCGCTGACGCGCTTCTTGTCGATCGCGGCCTGCATGTCGCCGGTCTCGTCGCGCAAGGTGATGAACGTGAGCTTGCCGAAGCTCTTGCGGAACATGACCCGGCCGGAAATGGTGACAATGGGACCGCCGTCCTGTCCGAACTCGGGCTTGTGGAGGGCTCGGACGTCGGCGTGCGGCGCCACGCCCGCCGTCCGGCCCCCGTACGGGTCCACGCCCAGGGCCCGCAGCTTTTCGAGCTTGTCGCGGCGTTCGGTTTCGTAGATCGATGCTTCGGACATGGGGGGGTTGGCGGGCCCGGTTTGCGGGCCGTTGGTCAAGGGATTACTGGACCCCGGGCGGGCCGGGCTCCCCCGCTGTTGGGCGGAGTCGAGTCGGTCGATAATACGGGGGCTGTCGGAAAGTTAAAAGGCACGGAGTGGAGAGGTAGACGCCGGGCGCGAGGGATATTGGACGATGGGTTGTGTGAGACGTTGTTCAATGTCCGGTGCGGGTGCCGACGGGGGGGCGGTGCGTCTTCCCCGCGTGCCGCGACGCCGCGAAGCGACTGCGGCGGGCCATTGGGGCGTGGCGCTGCTGGCGTTCGTGATGTTGGTCGGGGGGGTCAGTGCCACGGCTGCGCCGCAGTTGTCGGTGACGCGGACGAAGTATTACCTGGTGCATTCCGATCTGGACGACGCCCTCGTCTACGACCTCGGCACGCGGCTCGACGCGATGTACGCCGAGTACTCGCGCCGCCTGTCCGACTTCAACCCCAAGGCCGACCGCAAGCCGCTCGACGTCTACATCTTCAAGACGCGCGAGGCCTACCTCACCTTCACCGGCGGCAAGCATCAGAACACCGGCGGCGTGTTCCTCCCCGCCAAGAATCAGCTCGCCTCCTACCTCGACGGCCAGCGCGACACGCTCCGCCGAACCCTCCAGCACGAGGCCTTCCACCAGTTCGCCCACAAGGCGCTCGGGCCCAACGTGCCCGTCTGGATGAACGAGGGCCTCGCCCAGCTCTTCGAAGAAGGCATCTGGACCGGCGAAGGCTTTCTGATGCAGCAGGTCCCGCCCCGCCGCCTCCGCCAGCTCCAGAGCGATCTGAAAAACGAAAAGCTCCTCCCCCTCAAGCGGCTTCTGGACATGACGCCCGAACAATGGGGCGAGAGCCTCGCCAAAGACGCCACGGTCGGCGCCGTCCAGTACAACCAGGCCTGGGCGATCACCCACTACATGGCCTACGGCGAGGGCGGGAAGAACGGCGTCAAACTCGTCGAAATGCTCCAGGGCCTGAACCGCGGCAAAGACGCCCGCACCGCTTTCGAAGACGCGTTCGGCACGAACCTGACGGCGTTCAAGAACGGGTTCGAAAAGTACGTCGCCGGCCTGGCGCCGACCGCCGAATCCGCCCTCATCGACCGCCACGAAGTGCTGACGGACCTCATGGCCCACCTGTCGGAGCGCGGCAAGACGTTCCGCGACGTCAACGAGTTCCGCAAGCTCGTCGACGGGTCGAAGTACAAGCTCCGCTACACGCGCGGGCAGGTCACGTGGATGGTCGACCCGTCCGTCTGCTTCCGCGACCCGGCCGGCCAGTTGTACGGGAACGAAACCCTGTACTTCGACACCCGCCCCGGCGCCCCCCTGCCCGACCTGGTGCTCCGCCAGCCGGGATTGCGGCTGTCGCTCCGCGGCCGCTTCTTCCCCGGGGATGGGAAGCGCGTGGCGTACGAGGTGCTGGTCGAGCCGCCCGTAGGGGCCGCGGCAGATCTACGGTAGCGGTCCGCCCCCCCCGTCATCCTGAGCGCAGCGAAGGATCTGGCCTCCGAAGTCCAAACGGCCCATTCGCGCCGACAACGTCCCCCCTGTCATCCCGAGTGTACCCACGAGGGATCTGGCCGGCGCGTCGCGGCCCGATCGCTCTTGAGGCTGCCCTCGAACACTTCCAACGTAGAACGGGCCCTCACACTCCGGCAAGATCCTTCGGAGTACCTCAGGATGACGGTGGGGCGGGTCCGGACTGGCGCGCGTTGACTTCCGCGCAACGATTCCCGACATAGACTCCATGCCGACCGCCTACATCGCCTTGGGGGCCAACCTCGGAGACCGCGCGGCCAACATCCGCGCGGCCGTCGACGCGATCGGCCGACTGCCCGCCACGCACATCGTGCGCGTCTCGACGCTCCTGGAAACGGCGGCGGTGGGCGGGCCGGCGGGCTCGCCCGCGTTTCTCAACGGCGCGGCCGAGGTGGAGAC
>DATHXE010000668.1:0-5193 GCA_035459845.1 Tepidisphaeraceae bacterium
GACGTGACCGACTATGCGCCGCGCGCGTACGCGACGGACGGGGCGAAGTTGGACGGCAGGATCACCGGCATCGGGCGAGGCGCCACGGGCACCGGCTTGATCGATTGCGTAACGACGGTCGGCACGACGACGGTGCGTCCACCTCGCAGCCCGATCTGGCCCATGTGGTAGACGACCTTGCGCTGGGAGACGCGGGCGAGCCCTTCGGCGGCGGCGAGGTCGTTCCAGCGGCGGGCGAGCTGGGCGGGCGTGGTGGCGCCGGCGCGGGCGCGGAGGAAGGCGTGGAAGCGGTCGAGGGCGGGGCCCTGGAGGCGGGTGGCGGCCTTCTGGGGGGCGGAGCGGTCGGCGCTGCCGAGGCCCATCCGCTGCATCTGCTTCTGGACGGCGTTGCGGTTGTGGGGGAGGAGGCCTGCGGCGGCGATGCGGGTGGCGGTGTGTCCGGCGGCGACGAGGTCGGCGAGGCGGGCGCGCTGGGCGTCGGTCCAGCGCTTGCGGGGGACGCCGTCGCCGATCAGGCGGAGGCGGGCGGCCATGCGTCGGACGGCGATGGGGCTGCGGCCGGGGAGGGCGATCTCGGCGGGGGCCATCGCGCGGCGGATCGCGTCGGTCAGGACTCGTACCTCGGACACTCGCCAGGGCATACCGGGCATCGGTGGTCTCCAAATGGGCGCGAGGCGAGACCCCGGGCGCTCGCCGGGGGCGGTCCGGGGTCACACCGGACGGCTCGGGCGGTCGCGCCGCGCCGGGGCCGCACACGCGTGTCTCGTGTGCGGCGCACCGGGGGGTGCCGCGTTGCTCGCTTGTTCTGCAGAGATTTACCCCAGACGCGCCGGCGTGTGATCGCGATATTGCGCAATTCAGTTATGATTTTGCGGCGGCGCGAAACGGGGTGGGATAAGAGTACTTTTGAGAAACGGTCTCGCACCCCGCTCCGGAAATCGAAGGACGTACTTGGCCGTCGCACCGAAGGTACACGTGGGGTGCTCGCCCGCCGGTACGAGTCGCGCGCCTTAACCGCTACGGCCCGTCCCCCGACACCCCTCGGCCTCGCGACACTCGGGCTGGAAGCAGAATGCAGGGATTCGAGGCACTCAACCACGACAATCTGCGATTGCAACGTCTCGCATTCGGGGCATCCCCCGACCCGTTTGACGCCCCCCGCCCGAGCCCCTATTATCCCCCGCCGTCCGACACATGGAGAACAACGCTATGGCGAGCAAGAACGTCACCGAATTCAACGAGTCGAACTTCGAGCAGGAAGTCCTGCAGTCCGCGCAGCCGGTGCTGGTCGACTTCTGGGCCGAGTGGTGCGGCCCGTGCCGCATGCTCGCCCCGACGATCCAGAAGATCGCCGACGCGTACGAGGGGAAGGCGAAGGTCGGGAAGGTCGACACGGACGCGAACCGCGAGTTGGCGATGAAGTACGGGATCAGCGCGATCCCGACCGTGATCATCTTCAAGAACGGGCAGGTGGCGCAGAAGTTCGTGGGGCTCAAGTCGGAGAACGATCTGAAGCAGGCGCTGGACTCGGCGGGGTGATCGTCGCGGGTCTGGATTAGAACGTGGAAGACCGCCGGCGGTGGCCGGCGGTCTTCTTGTTTGGTCTCGGGACGCCAGAATTCGAGTGACCCGAGCAGGTCGCGTGATAGAATCGGGCGGACGACGGAGCACCGAGCCCATGATGTTGATCGCCGAGAGTCACGTGGAAGAGCGGCTGATTGCCGAGCGGCAGGCGCTGGGCCTCGACGCGCACGACGAGGTCTGGGATGGGGTCTACTTCATGCCGCCGATCGCGAACGACGAACACCAGGCGTTGCTGGGCGAGCTCGTCATGATCTTCGGCGTCGTGGTGAATTGGAAAGGTCTGGGCCGCGTGTTCCCCGGCGCGAACGTGTCAGATAGGGAGGACTGGAAGACGAATTACCGCGTTCCGGATGTGCTGGTGTTCCTCAACGGCAATCCTGCGCAGAACCGCTTCACGCACTGGCTCGGCGGGCCGGACCTGGCGGTGGAGATCATCAGTTCGCGGGACCGCTCGCGCGAGAAGCTCGACTTCTACGCCGCCGTGGGGACGCGCGAGGTGCTGCTGATCGACCGGGAGCCGTGGCGGTTGGAACTGTACCGCCTGACCGAGGGTCGGATGGTCGAGGTGGGGCGCTCGGAGGTGCCGACTTCGGCGGTGATTGCGTCCGCGGTCGTGCCGCTGACGTTCAGGCTCATCGAGGGTTCTGAGCGACCGCGGATCGAGGTGACGGGGCGCGAGGCGGGGCAGGAGTGGGTGATCTGACGGATGTGGCGTGGGTGCGGACGCGAGGATTTACCCGCGTCTCGTGCGGACCGCGACGGCGCGCTCCCCTGCGGGCGGCGCTGACGCTTGCCCTTCGGGTCGCGGCTAAACGGGGAACCTCGAACGTTTCGGGCGTGCCGGCGTTACTTCTTCGTCCCGGGCGACAGTTCGAAGAGCGGGTTGCTGAGTTCGGACTTGGGCTTGGGGGCGTTGCCGTTCTGCTGCGGGCGCGGCGCGGCGGGAGCGGTGGGGGCGACGGGCACGGGGGCGTTCTGTCCGCCGGGGCGGGTTGCGGGCGCGGGAGGAGTGGCGGCGGGGCGCACCTGGGCGTCGGCGAGGCGGGGGAAGGCGGCGCCGTCGCCGTCGAGCGGGGCGTCGGATCCGCCGTCGGTGGCGGGGGCGACGTCGGGGCGGTAGAGCTTTCCGCCGAAGGCCTTCTGGTATTCGGTCCAGTTGCCGTCGCCGCCGGCCTTTTCGCCGCGGGTGGCGGTGAGGGACATCATCAGCTTGGCGTCCATGTTCTCGATCATGTGGACGGCGATGGCCTCGGGCGTGCTGGGGAGGCGCGGGCTGCCGAACTCGTGGGTGCCGTGGTGGCTGAGGATGATGTGCTGGAGGACGTCGACGAGCTGGCCGGGGATGGGCTCGCCGATCTTGGCGGCGGCCTCCTTGGCCTTGTGCTCGACCCACATCGCGCTCTTGACGATGTGGCCGACGAGCTGGCCGGCGTCGGTGTAGCTGAACGAGCAGTCGTAGCAGAGCTCCCACGTCTTGGCGATGTCGTGGAGGAAGATGCCGGCGATGACGAGGTCGCGGTTGAGGCCGGGGTAGAACGGGCAGACGGCGTCGGCGACCTGGAGGGCGTTGAGCGTGTGTTCGAGGAGGCCGCCCACGTACGCGTGGTGGAAGCTCATCGCGGCCGGGGCCTTGCAGAAGTTGTCCATCATGGCCTTGTCGTCCAGGTAGGTCTGGACGAGGGCGGCGAGGTGGCGGTTGCGGATCGCGCCCAGGGCCTTGCGGAGGTCGGCGCACATGGCGCCGATGTCCTTGGGGGTGTGGGGGATCAGGTCGGCGGGGTCGAACGTGCCGGCGATGGCGGGGCCGACGGACTCGATGATGAACTGGAGGTTGGACTGGTAGTTCTCGACGCGGCCGCGGATCTTGACGAACCCGCTGTCGGGGATCCAGTTGAAGATCTCGCGCGTCGTGTTCCACATGCGCGCGACCATCTGGGCGGACGAGTCGGAGACGAACGCCTTGACGTAGTGCTTGCCGGTGCTGGCGGCGGCGAGCTGCTTGTTGGTGATCACGAAGACGTCGTCGACCAGGTCGCCCGAGGCCGCGTCGCGGAGGAAGCGATTGCGCATATTCGGGTAGGTTGTACGCGGGGGGATGCCTCCGGGGCAAGCGGGGGGAGTGTCGGGAACAGTTCGCGCGGGTCCGTGTATCACTGAAGTGAACACGCCGGCGTTGCGAGGTGCGGGGGTTGTTGCCCGGGCGAGCGTCGCGGCTTTACACTTACGTGCCATGGCCTCTCGTGTGACTCGGCTGCTGCTCTGGATTGCGATCGTTTACCCTGCCGCCTGCACCAAGCCCACTGCACCACCGGGCGGGGATCGGGGCGGTGTGGTGTCGCGGCCCGCGCCACCGGTAGCGGAATTCGACCTGCGGGTCTCCGCGCGCGAGGACTTTTTCGCTCACGTGAACAACCGGTATTTCGCCGCGCACCCGATTCCCGCGGACCAGACGTCGTGGGGCGTCGATTTCGAGATCACGGAGCGCAACCAGACGTACCTCAAAGCGATCTGCGACGAACTGACGGCGGACACGGTCGTCAGCGGCGTGGGGCAGCAGATCCGCGACCTGTACGCGACCGCGATGGACGAGGGCAAGCTGCGGCGCGACGGGATGGAGCCGCTGAAGCCCACGCTTAAGGCGATCGACGGCGTGACGACGGCGGGGTCCGCCGGGCCGGTGCTGGCGCGCCTGCACGCGAGCGGCGCGTGGAGCGTGTTCGGGATGTACGTGACCGCGGACCAGAAGGACGCGACGAAGTACGCGGTGTACATCAGCCAGGGTGCGACCGCCCTGCCCGAGCGGGACTACTACCTCGCCGACGACGAGGATTCGAAGCGGATCCGCACCGCGTACGCGGGGCACCTCGGGCGGATGTTCGCGCTGTGCGGGGAGGCGCCCGCCGACGCGGCGAAGTCGGCGGCCGCGGTGCTGGCGTTCGAGACCGAGCTGGCCAAGGTCGAGTGGCCGCCGGCCAAGCTGCAGGACCCGGAGCCGCAGTACAACAAGATGACCCGGGCGGAGTTGGTGAAGCACGCGCCGGGCATTCCGTGGGACGCGTATTTTGGCGCGGTGGGGCGGCCGGACGTGGCGCACGTGATCGTGCAGCAGCCGGACTACCTGAAGCGGGCGGCCGAGGTGTTCGCCGGTGCGACGGAGTTCGACCGCCGGGCGTACCTCCGCTGGACGGCGATCCACCACGCTGCGCCGAAGCTGCACGATGCGTTGGTGAACGAGACGTTCGACTTCTTTCAGAAGACGCTCAACGGGGCCCCGCAGATCCGCCCGCGGTGGAAGCGGGCGATCGACGCGATCGACGACCTCATGGGCGAGGGGCTGGGCCGGCTGTACGTCGAGCGGCACTTCCCGCCGGCGGCGAAGGAGCGCGTCGGGCGGATGGTCGATGACATCGTCTCGGCGTTTGGCGAGCGGATCCGGACGCGCGACTGGATGACGCCGGCGACGCGCGAGACGGCCCTGACCAAGCTCGCCGCCGTCCGCCGAAAGCTGGGCTACCCGGACAAATGGCGCGACTACTCGAAGCTGACGGTCGCCCGCGACTCGTTCCTGGCCAACGCGGACCGGGCGAGCAAGTTCGAGTTCGACCGGCG
>DATHXE010000669.1:0-1555 GCA_035459845.1 Tepidisphaeraceae bacterium
GGCGGGGGGAGCGTGACGGCACTGGTCGGCGCGCTCGCGGCGTCGATGGGCGAGATGACGGTCAATTTCAGCATCGGGAAGAAGGGGCTGGAGGCGTTCGAGCCGGAACTGCGGCCCGCGCTCGCCGAGCTCACGCGGGCCCGCACGGTGCTGATGGAACTGATGGTCGAGGACCAGTCGGCGTACGCCGCGCTGACCGCGATCCGTAAGCTCCCGGAGACGGACCCGCAGCGGGCGGCGAAGTTCAACGCGGCGTTGCTGGCGTGCATCCGGATCCCCGAGGCGATGGCGGCCGCGTCGGTCGCTGTGCTCGAGTTGGTGGACCGGATCGCGGGGTTCGTGAACCCGTACCTGTTGTCCGATTTGGCGGTGTGCGCGGACCTGTCGATGGCGACGGCGCGGTGCGCGGTCTACAACGTGCGGGCGAATTTGCCGGACGTGAAGGACCCGTCGGACCGGGCGACGATCGAGGGGACGATCCGCGGGCTGCTGAGCCGGGCGGCGACGCTGATCCAGCAGGTCGCCCCGCGGATCTGGGAGCGGCACGCGATGGAGGTCGGGGGGGGATGAGAAGGATGAAGGCGGAAGGATGAAGGATGAAACGGGGTTTTAGGGGGGCGCGGTATACGCATTTCAGTGAGCGTGCCGGATACTTCACGCAATTTCGGTCGCAGGTAGAGTGACCTTCGCACTCCGATGCGCGACGACCGCGATTACAAGCTCGAGCTCTCCTCGCTCGCGTCGACCGGCGGGGCGAATTCCGCGGACGCGCAACGTACGCCGCGGCCACACGTTCATGTCCAGTTCGACTGCTGCAACGTTTACCTGCGCATTTACCGGGACCCGGCCGACACGGAATATCGCGGGCGGTGCCCGAAGTGTGGCAACCCGGTGGTGCTGAAGGTCGGGCAGGGGGGGACGAGCGCGCGGTTTTTCCGGGTGACGTAGGGGCGGAAGGGACAGGAGGGGATCTGCGCAACCTCTCGATTTCGCGCGGAATCCGGGCCGTCGCTTGAGGCTCCGGCTCCGGCGAGGGGGGCGAATACGTTGCAAATTGGTCACACAACCGGGGCACGCGGGGGGCTTATCTAAAGCTTTCCCGTGGCACCGTCCGATAACTACGCCTGTCGGGCGAGGTGCTCTCGGCGCTCCCGACGCGGTCGGTTCCCACGAACCATTCAGGAGTCAGCGCGATGTCGAACATCTTCAAGCGAGCGGCGGCGGCGATCGGGCGGTTGACTGGCCTCGGGCGGCGGGACGACCTGCCCCTGGCGGGCGAGTTGTCGGCGCTCCCGGCCCACCTGGCGTTGCTCGAGCCGGTGCGGATCCTCGACGATGAGCCGGCCCAGTCGACCGAACTCGCTGCCACCGACGACCTGGCCGCCATGCTCGCCCAGGACGAGGTGCTGTCGACCGCGATGACGGCCGTGCTGGACACGGCGGCGAACCCGGCGACGTTCGGGGAGACGCCGATCGCCGGCGACGCGGCCCTGACGGCCGAGGAGGTCGCACCGGTGCCGGCGCACGCGTCGATCCCGCTCGCCGAAGTGCCGGT
>DATHXE010000670.1:0-3946 GCA_035459845.1 Tepidisphaeraceae bacterium
GTTCTGACCCGCGGCGCCGCCATTGCCATCGGCGCGCTCGGCACCGCCGGCTGTACCCTCACCGGCGCTCGTCCCACCGCCGGCGCCGCGGGCAACACCCTCACCGGCTACGTCGACGCCCACAGCCACGTTTGGACGCCCGACACCGCCCGCTTCTCCCTCGCCCGCTGGGCCACCCGCGCCCAGATGGACCCGCCCTCCTTCACCGCCGAAGAGCTCCTGGCCCTCGCCAAGCCCCACGGCGTCGACCGCGTCGTGCTCATCCAGCACGGCCCCCTCTACGGCGACGACAACGCCTACCTCCTCGACTGCTTCACCCGCTTCCCCGGCCGCTTCGCCGTCGTCGCCATGGCCGACGAGCGCCGCCCCGACCTCGCCGACCACCTCCGCGAGCTGAAGCGCGCCGGCGTCCGCGGCCTCCGCATCGTCCCCGACCGCCACGTCGACCGCACCCCCGTCAAAGACCCCGCCCGCTGGCTCGAAGCCCCCGCCATGCGCGCCCTCTGGTCTCACGCCACCGACCTCGGACTGGTCATCTGCCCGCTCGTCTCCGCCCAATACCTCCCCAGCCTCGACCCGATGCTCGCCGAGTTTAGCGCCACGACCGTCGCCGTCGACCACTTCGGCCACGCCGAAGCCCCCGACGCGCTCCCCCACCTCCTCAAGCTCGCCCGCCACCCCCGCGCCCACGTCAAAGTCTCCGGATTCTACAAGTTCGGCGACCGCACCGCCCCCTACGACGACCTCGCCCCCCTGATCCGCCGCGTCGCCGACGCCTTCGGCCCCACCCGCCTCCTCTGGGGCAGCGACTGCCCCTACCAGCTCCGCAACGGCAACACCTACGCCGACGCCGTCTCCCTCATCGCCCGCGGCCTCGACTTCCTCACCCCCGCCGACCGAACCGCCCTCCTCCGCGACACCGCCGAACGCCTCTTCTTCCGCCCCGCCCGTTCCGCCTAACCATCGCCCCGTCACTCGAAACCGCCAGGCGCCGCTCGAACACGCCGACCCCTGTGGAGTCGGATCCGCACCGCAGGTGCGTGGCCTGCGCGTGTGCGCGTGCGAGATACGGCGCGCGCGGCGCTGCCACGTTCGGAGTACCTCGGAATGACCGGGGAGGGGACGTCTGCGCGAGATTGGGCCGGTTCGACGTTCGACGTTCGGATTTGCTCCGCCCTTCGAGTTTTGTCATTCTTCATACCTCCGATGGCGGAGTCCTACGTACCACTCGCGATGGGCTTTTCGACAGCGGATGCTGATCGCCCTGACATGACCTACGCCGCGGGCGAGTTGGCGGTGAAGTTCAAAGACTGGCGGGAGCAGTCGGTCGCGCTGCGCTTTCCCGACGCGGTCGCCTTTCGGTGGGAAGACGAAGCCGCCCCGCCGACGGGCGTTCGCGACGACACGTCGTACGAAGTGGTCGACTCCGCCTGGATTGCGGAGCTGCGCTCGGCGGGCACACCGTCGCAGGCGTTGCATCATTACATGCTCTGCTTTAACGCCGCGGGCCTGTTGCACGTCGTCTCGGCTCGGCTCCTGGTGGCGGCATCGCCAGAGCGTTGACCGAGCGTGCCCCCCTTATGGCGCGGGGGTGGGGCGACGTGCGGCCGGCGCGGGCGGTCGGTCGTCGGGGACCGTTCGCGAGGGGAACGGGCCCCGACTCATTTGCCAGATCTCTCGGAGTAAATGGGGATGACAGTGGGGACGCGGATCTCTCGATAACGCCGCTCGCGCGACGAACAACTCGAACGCAAGCCCGCGCCCTCCCGGCGGCGCGAACGAGCGCCCGTCGACTACGTCCCGCGACAAGTCGCTGGGCTCCCTTTTTCTCATCCTCCATCCTCCATCCTCGGTCCTGCCCGCCAAGCCCCGTGCGCGCCCGTCGCCACCCCCGTGCGACACCCCGCAGGACAAATCCGACAAAAATTGTCCCCCGCCGTGCCCCGCCACCGCGTCCGCGTGCGCCGCCGTGGTCACGCGCGCGGGACACCGCCCGAGAAGGTGGATGCATCGCGCGCCGAACGCAATCGTCTACCGCGCGCTCGGCGCCGCCATCCCCGAAGTACCGAAAGGTACCGGAAAGTACCGATTCGTACCGGTTTGTGCCCGGTTTTGCCCGGTTCTAAACGCCGCCCCGATCCGCCCAACCCATGCGGCCCACACGCGTTACGTGCGCCGCCTCCGAACATGCCCGCCCGGAGCTCGAAAAAATTCCGCGGGCCGCGACCATACCCTTCCGTTCGTCCTGCCCGATGATGCTCTTTGCCAAGCGTCCCGCCCGATCGACCGATAAAACCTAAATGACGCGCGCGTCCTCACCGCCCATGGATCAGACTCCCCCCGTCACCCGCCCGCCGCTGGCGATCGACCCGGCCACCGACCCCCTGCTCGCGTCGAACCAGAGTTTTCCGGAGACCCCGCTCGTCGCCGAGGAGCGCCCGCCGATCGTCGAGTACCAGTCGCTGCTCGAGGTCAACCCGGCCAAGCGGCACATGGAGAACCTCGACGCCCTCCGCATCCTGGCGATGTTCGTCATCATCGTCACCCACGTCACCCAGCCGTTCGTCGACGACCACGCCGACTCGCGCCCCTACGGTGCGCTCTACAACTCCGTCTTCTCCGTCAACGTCGCCCTCCGCTTCGGCGTGCCGTGCTTCCTGATGATCTCGTTCTTCATCTACTGGCACCAGCTCTACGACAAGGGCCGGAGCTGGGGCGAGTTACTCGGCCGCCGCCTCAAGCGACTCGTGCCCGCGTTCCTCGTCTGGTCGCTCATCTACTTCGCCCTCCACAAGTTCCTCGAGCCGCGCGGCCTGAACGTCGACCCGGGCCCGCTCGGCGACCGCCTCAACTGGAAGGACTGGGGCGTCTGGCGCGAGATCCTCCTCTTCGGCCGAGCCCACGAGCACCTCTACTACCTCCCGATGGTCGTCTGGTCCCTCCTCCTCATCCCCCTCCTCCGCCTCCTCTGGCGCAAGCCCGCGGTCTCCTGGGCCTTCATTGGCCTGATGCTCGTCGCGTGGACCGTCATCGCCTACGGCTCGAGCTTCCCCAACCTCGGCAAGATCTCCGCCCTCGGTTACCGCGGCGGGATCGTCCAGCACAACTTCATCGCCGGCGTCATGCTCGTCTTCCCGCTCGTCGGCATGATGTCCGCCGGCCAGTTCCAGTGGCGCAAGATCATCACCCACACGCCAACCTCCCTCTGGGTCGGCCTGCTGATCCTCGGCGTCGCCCTCCACGTGTTCGAGACGATGTTCATCCTCCACAACGGCTACCCCGCCTCCCCCCAGCCCAGCGCGGTCAACGAGCCCCAGTGGATGCAGGCCCTCTCCGGCCTGAAGGTCGGGCGCTTCCTCACCGCCGTCCCCGTCTTCATCCTGTTCCTCCGCAGCCCCCTCATGCGCGACCCGTTCCCGCGCGTCAGCAAGCACGCGTTCGGCCTGCACTTCATGCACCCGATCATCATCATCGCCCTCACCCTCATCCAGGCCAGGCTCCTCGGCTACGCCCCCATGGAGTTCTGGCACGGCGTCGGCGCCTGGCAGCCGCTGATGGTCACCGGCCTGCTCATCCTCAACGTCGCTCTGACGTTCTCCATCACGTTCGGCCTGTGCTTGCTGGTCGCGCGGGTGAAGTTCCTGGAGTTTCTGGTGGTATGAGCGACCCGCGAGACGTGCAGAATCGCAGGCGGCACGAATCGCCCGACACGGGTGCGATTGCCGGAGATTCCGTTAACCGACTTGCGATCCGTCCCGCCCGGTGCGTACGATACTCATAACGGCGATGCGCTTCCTGCACGGCACCATCCTCGCCCTCCTGACCTTCGCCCTCGCGGGCGGGGCCCAGGTCTGCATGGCCGTGTGCGCCAAACCCCACCAGGCCAATGCCGTCCCGGTTCAAGCCGAGCGGGCCTGCGGCAAGTGTCACGGCAAGCCCGCGCCGA